>NZ_JARJHT010000002.1:300000-600000 GCF_029269745.1 Polluticoccus soli
TACAATCGCCATAAGCCACAATGCTTACCCTGTAGGTGTTGCCCGCTATGTGTTTGTAATACAAATCCACACCGTAAAAGTGGGTAGCAAACAGCCTGCCTGCGGAGAGCATCAGCAAAACGGCTATTAGAAATGCTTTATAAAAACGCATGCAACTAAAGACGCGCTTTCTGTTCCGTCCGGTTGGTAGCGTCATCTGCGATATAGAGTTATAGTGGTTGTTCATGGCTGGTATTAACTGTTGGTTACATCACATTTGTCGGTATCTGGCCCAGGGCATAACGCCCTCTGTAAATATAAAGAAGCAGGTCCAGCTCCCAAACACTGATATCCAGCACGGAAAGTGGTATCTCGAAGGTCCCGTTTGCATGGTCGAAGCGGAAAAGGTATTCAGACTGCCGAACGCCCTTTCTTCCCGGATGTATCGCTCTGCGATAGGAGACTTGCGGTATTCTTTCATTTGAGACGAGGTTCCAATCAAAAAATCCATCCGATACGGTCCATATACCTGCGCTATTCAGTGCCAGCATTTCATCCTGCCCGTTTGCATGTAAAACAGGCGTTCTGCCGGCAATGGTGGGATCATCAATAAATACGGCTTCTGCTTTGAATCGCTCCTGCAGCGCTATCAAGATTTCTTTCTGGCTGGCACTCGCAATCTTTGGTACACGTTCGTGCGAGCCTCTGATCAAGACTCCGGCCAGTTCGGCCGACCGTTGCAACTGGTGAATGTCTGCAACATGCTCATAGGCCCATATCTGCCATTTTAAGCTAGCCCAACTCTCGTAGATCGTGGGAACTATGACGCTGGCTGGTATCAACAGGAAATCCCACCACGAAAAATTCGTTACCAGTAACAGAATGCACAGGCCAATGCCAGAGAAGAACATGACCTGTCCCGGCCGGGCAATACGCTTGCCGGCTTTAATTGCTTCTTGTACACTAATTGATGGAGTGATCATGCTGGTGTGTGAGTGACGGTGTTTTTACATCAACCTTTCCAGCACACCCTTGCGCTTTACAATGTTCTTGTAATCCCACTGCACGGTCTTCGACTGTTGAAGCCAGCGCTGCAGGGCGGCGGTATCTATTTCCGAAGCTGCGGTGTAACGCGCCTCGGCTGCCTTGAATTTGCCCTCTGGTGCCAGTCCCGGCTCGTCGAACGACTGGCCGCTCCAGAACAGCAGGCGGACACAGTTTTTGAGTTTATCGTAACCTACGATAGGGTTGCCCTCGAGAAACCACACCGGGTGGCGGTGCCATATCTTATTCTCAGCCTCGGGCAGGGCCTTGCTGATCTCTTTGAAAAGCTTGTTGCATATCGCCTGGTCTTCGGAGGCTAAGGCTTCGTGGTATGCCTGGATGTCTTTATTCATAGTTGGAGAGTTATACTTCACAGTTACCTGCTTCCCAGTTTACCTGCAAGATAAGCCATTGGCAGATAGGCCACTACAAGATCGAGCACGTTGAACCAGAGTGGTGAAGGCAGCTGCATCACATTGACAATTCCTGCGAAAAAGAACAGAAGTCCAACAACCATGGCCATCAACATTTTGCTGGTCTTCGCGATGCGGGCTGTTATATACGCACCCACAAAAGTGCCCAGCGCGTGCGCCAGGAATGGAAAGATAAAATGCTTGGGTTCAAACAGGTGCATCGAAGCTTTCAACTCTTCGATCTTGGTAACGTCAACACCTTCCGGTGGCGGTATCACCTTGCCGCTGAGAATGATAAGCGACATATTCACCGCACCTCCAATCACAAGTCCTAGTATCACTCCAAGTACATTACGGATAAAGGCTGGCATAAGCTGACGATTTACCTCTAAAATAGTGATCGTAAGCAAAATCCCGCCGGGTTTTCCATGAAGGAGCCCGGCGGGACAGCGACGTTCTTTCAACTTTAATTATGCACCATCGGGTATCTCTGGTTGTACGAGCCTGATCAACTTATCCAGCGAATCCTGCCAGCCCAGGTAGCACATTTCTGCAGGTATCTGGGGCGGTATGCCTTCCTGGACGATCTTCAGTTCGGTGCCGGCTATGGTTTTTTTCAGCCACACGCTGGTGGTCATTTCGCCTGGCAGGTTGGGGTCGTCGAATTTGTCGGTGTACTTCAGGAACTCGTTTGGTTTCAATTCCACATAGGTTCCGCCGAAGGAATGGCTGTTACCGGTAGAGAAATTCTGGAACGACATCCTGAACTTGCCGCCCACTTTGGGGTCCATTTCGTGTACGGTGCATACAAAGCCGTATGGAGGCAGCCACGAGGCAATTGCTGCGGCCTCGGTAAATGCCCTGTATAGTTTTTCGGGAGTTGTGGCGACCATCCTGTATAGTGATACGCTGTTGCTTGACATGGTTAAATGTTTTTGTTGATACAAAGGTGGGGTATACTCACGAGACTGAACGAGGCAATATGCGACAATAAACGGGCTGATTGCGGCAAACCGAAAAAAGGGTGTTTTTCACGTATTGCAGGATCAGATTACGGCGTAGGTTACAGGTGTAAATGAATGTATAACCAATGAAACACTTAGTAATATTAGTTGCCTTTGCTTTTTTAGCCATAGGTGGTAGAAAAGATAAGTGGACATATACCGTCGTTGCACGGAATGCAAGCGCTGAAAATGCGCAGTTGCAGATCGACAATAAGTTATACACCGTTACGCAAACAGAACTTAGAAAAGAAGTGTATATAGACGAGTTCGATCTTGCCAGCCTCTCATTAGGCTATGAAGGCGCCGGCAAAGAGTCGCTGACACTTTCTGTATATAAAGGCGACGCGCTGATATCCACCATAAGCGGCAACACCTATATGTACATCATCCTGGGCCGCGAATCGACAAAGAAAGGAGGTGGAGGAATGTATCACCACAATACAAGTCGTCTACAAGACGATGCGGCCTTCTTTACTGCTTTATAAATTTGTCATAATGAAGCACACCCCCTTCGTTATACAGCGCGATATAATACACACCGTTGCTAAAAGCTGACAGGTCTACTTTATTTGTGCCGCCGTTAGCATGTGCCTCGTATAGCGTCTGACCAATAGCGTTGGTGATGCGAATGTTGAACCGTGCTGGCTGTTGGTTAGACAGTATGGTTATATACTCGCTGGCGGGATTGGGAGTTATGGTAAACGGTGCTTGTTCTACTTCACGGATACCATCAGGGATCAGGTTCACTTGTTTCGTTGTTGCCCTGCTGCAACCGTTGGCATCGTACGCGGTGAGTGTGACCGTGTAAATGTTATTGGCGGGGAAAACGTGCACAGGGTCTTTGGTCGTTGACGCAGTTCCATCGCCGAAATCCCAGCTATATGTTTGTGCTTTCAGTGATGACTTGTTGGTGAATGTAACCTGCAGACCCATATTGCTATGGTCGTATGCAGCTGCGAGATCGTAGACACCCAGCCCCCAGTAGGCGAAGCTGTCGTACACCACCTTCTTCGCCGCAGCTCTTATATTGGCTGCATCCGTAGCTGGTATGGTACTATTGAACGTAACCGCTGTAGGATCTTTTTTAAACAAAGCTGTATAAAAGGCGCAGGCAACCGCATAGCTGCCTTCCACCGTTGGGTGGCTGCCGTCTGACTGGTAAAGTTCTATACTAGGATGATTGGCTCTGATATACCGGCGTACCGCTCCCGCCGGCGACACCACCGCATCGAACGAGTCTGCTAATTCCATGTAGCGGGCCCGTATTACGCTGTCCATGCCCTCGTAAGTGCAAAAATATTGAGGGCTGGGGCAGTTGTTTGGGTCGCCGTCTTTATAGCCCCAGGTCATGTAAAACATGGCGCTCGTGCACTTGGCGCTGTCGCGGATAAGTTTGGTGAACTGCCCCGCGTATATATAGGTCGGGTGAGAAGGGCCAAGCTGCCCGAAGGCCGGCATCTGGCTCTGTTCCTGCAATACCACATAGTCCCAGCTGGCAGTTTTTACTTTCTGCACGCAAGGGTCCTGTGGGGGAGCCCAGTGGTCCTGCAGCTTCCATCCGCCGGGTGTATGGCTTTCATAGATCAGCGTATCGCCCATCGATGCAGCTATATCAGCTACCATCTTTGGCATGTCGTTATAGTAGGTATAGCTGTTACCAATAAAAAACACACGAAGTTTCTGCCCGGCTTGAGACTGTGCAGCACTCAGGCAGGCAATAGCCAAAAACAAAAGGGCGGGGTATACTTTATTCACTATTCACGTTTTACCACCTAGAAGACCTGATAAACCGCCGTTCAGTTGGGTAGGCCTCTAGTTCACGTTGATATAAATATCTTTCTCAGTGCCGTTTTCAGGCAGGATTACAGCCATGCTACCTGTGTACACCTTATTTGCAGCAGAGTCAAAAGCCGTGCGATAGACAAAATAGTCGCCGCATTTCAGGTCTTCGAGGTGTATATGGTCTTCGCCGGCTTCACTTACAACGTAACTATCGAAATTGGAAGGGTTGGTACCCGGCGAGGTTGCCGTGTTGTATTTTACAAAAGCGGTATCCGGGTGGCCAGCATAGTTGAGCAGTGTGTCGCCATTGTGCACGGCAAATACGACGATGCTCATATCGCCGCCTTTACCGGCTACACAATCGTCTTTTTTATCACAGCTGCTTGAAAAGATCAAAGCAGTTATTGCAACCAGTGGTAGTAAGGAAAGTTTCATGAATTATGTTTTTAGGGTGAATGTCCTACTAAGTTAGAACAAAAAGGATTGAAAACCGGACCGGATAAAATTGAAAAAGCGCAGGTGCCCCTTCGGAACACCTGCGCCAGAAAGTTGATGTTATTATTCCTCGCTATTGTACTACTACCTGCTTTACATCTACAGCATCGCCTGCCTGCATTTTCAGGAAATACGTGCCAGGCGCCCCGCTGGGGAGGTTGATGGTAGTTTGCTTTTGGGTTATTTCCTGGTTCAGTACCAGTTTGCCTGTGACATCGTGTATAGCAACAGAACAACCTTTCGCAATGCCGTTTTCGATGTTTAACGTAAAGCTGCCGTGGTTGGGGTTAGGCAATACTGAATAAGACAAATCATTGCCGATGCTGCCTATATGGTTCGGCACCGCTGTTGTATCCTTCAACGACCAAAGCTCAGATCCTGTGGTTGTATAATTTGCAAGAAAATAGATAGCGGAATCATACTCCACAAATGGCGCTGTAGTGCCAAGCGGGTCAACTATCGGCGCGATGGGCGGCGCTATCAACGCTGTTCCCGAGATAGTGCCGTCGCTTTTGAAAAGCTGGCGGTCGCCCGCGACTTGTGCTGCATTAAAGAAAAGTTTATCCCTATACTCAATGAAATGGATCGGGAAGCTGCCCCCCGAACCAGCTATGATGTCTTTGACCAGCACTGTGCCGGTACTTGTACCGTCAGTTTCCCACAGCTCTGCGCCATTGGTGACATCGGTTGCCTGGAAGTACAGCTTGTTTTTGTACACAAACCGTTGGTCGATGTTGGCGCTGGCAAATCCGGGATTGATGTCTTTCACCATCACAGTGCCCATCGTCGTGCCATCGGTTACCCATAGCTCATTCCCTGCGGTTTGATCCGATGCACTGAAATAAACCTTGCCGTTGTAGTTTATTAATCTGAACGGCCCCGAGTTGGCTGCACCCGGGTTAATATCTTTGATCATGGTAGTACCCGGGGCAGTACCATCTGTCACCCATAGTTCTGTGCCATAGGTGGCGTCCGTTGCACGGAAGTAAGCAATGTTATTGAAAGCGAACATGCCTGCCGGCGACGACGATGTGGCTCCCGGAACGATATCAGTAACCATTTGTGTGCCTACGCTCGTGCCGTCCGTTATCCAGAGCTCATTTCCGTTGGCGTTATTAGCGGCGCTGAACAATACCTTACCATTTGAGAGCGCGCAAAAATTGAATGGACTTGATGTACCGGCGCCGGTGTTTATGTCTTTCAGCAGCTGTGTGCCCGGTGCTGTGCCATCTGTTATCCATAGCTCTATGCCATTAACATTGTCAGTTGCATTAAATAGCAGGTTGTTGCCCAATACTATCATGGGTGTGGCATAAGAGTGGCCTGCGCCGGGGTTTATATTCTTTACCATTTGCGTGCCCGCACTGGTGCCGTCGCTCACCCACAGTTCGTTGCCATTGGTGCCATCGTTGGCAGTGAAATAAAGTTTGTTGTTAAGAACTTTAAAGGTTTGCAAGGCAGATCCCGTGGCGCCGGGATTAATGTCTTTTACCATTTGTGTACCGGCCATGGTGCCATCTGTCATCCACAACTCTTCGCCGCTGGCAGTTGTTGTGGCACGGAAAAATAGTTTGCCATTGCAAACCGTGAGATAAAGGGGAGCGGAACCGCCCGTGCCGGTTTCAATATCAAAATTTTCGAAAACATAAGGGGCCTGTGCATTGCTTTGCGACAGAGCTGCTGCAGCAAGAATGCTAAGGAGTATTTTTTTCATAATTGTGTGTGATTTACCTGGTCGTTATATTATGAATCGCAAAATGCAACTAAAATTCGATAATTGCTAATATGTTATGCTGTGTATCTAAATTCTCCCGGCTATTATTTCCGTGGGTTGATGTGGTCATCAGCCAGGCTGTTTTATACTTTGCAGGTAAATACAAATAGTATTTGTGTCTGTGAATCCGGTAATTTTCCACCATGCAAGACGAATCCAACAAACCTGAATTCTGGGAAGCGGCTTTCAACGATAAGCGCGAGATGTGGGGCTTTGAGCCTGCAAAGTCTGCCGTGCTCACGAGGGATCTCTTTGTTGAGCATGGTGTGAAGGACATGCTGGTGCCGGGAATTGGTTATGGCAGGAATGCACAGATATTCGTAGACGCCGGTATTTCTGTTACTGGCATAGAAATATCAGAGACCGCGATCGCTATGGCCCGAAAGCACTATGGCGATGATATGACTATCTATCACGGGTCAGTTACCGACATGCCTTTTGATGACCACAGGTACGATGGCATCTTTTGCTATGCTTTAATTCATCTGCTGGATGAAGACGAACGGAAAAAGCTGGTAAAAGATTGCTACGCCCAGCTGGCCAACGGTGGCTACATGGTTTTTGTGGCCATCACCAAAGAGGCACCCACCTACGGACAAGGCAAATTCATCAGCAAAGACCGCTACGAGATCTTCGAGGGTGTAAGAATGTTCTTCTACGACCGCGAATCTGTAGCAGCTGAATTTGCTGAAGCAGGTTTGTTTGCGGTGGACGAGGTGGTTGAGAACTTCCCGTTTTTTCTGATCAAGTGTAGGAAAGGATAACTCAGCGGAATCGTCCCGCCAACCGTCAATTCACATCGATATATATAACCGCATCCGGGGCTTTTTCAGGCACGTTCACATAGGTACTACCTGTATACGTCTTGTTAGCAACCGAATCGAAGGCCGTACGATAGATGAAGTAATTACCGCATTCCAGGTCTTCGAGGTGTATATGGTCTTCGCCGGCGCTGCCTACAAAGTAAGTATCGAAATTGGACGGGCTCGTGCCTGGCGACGAGATCGCGTTGAATTTTACAAAAGCGGTATCCGGGTGCGCAGCGTAATTGCGCAGCGTGTCTCCGTTGTGCACCGCAAAGGTCACGATAGACACATCACCGTCTGTGCCGCCGTTACAGTTGTCTTTATCGCAGCCACCCAAAGCCAGGGAAGCTATTGCAAGCAATGGTAACAGGGAAAGTTTCATGAGATGGATTTTGATGGTTAAAAACTACGCTAAGTTAGGGCGAAAAACTATTATATGAGCTCTGCTGTATCACGGTCGGGAATGCCGGTCAGAGGTACCCTCACACAGTTGGCGCGAGTATGCAGCCCGGCAATTGCCGATACGGCCTTGGCTCTGTGGCATTCTCGCGCCAACGGGCATTATAAGCCGAGCAGGAAAAACTATCTTTAATTGGTGGTAGGAAAATTCTCTTTATTCTTGGTTCTCTTTGTATTTGCTTGGAGTGCTTCATACTCACAAAGAGCTGAATACAGTGACAAATGCGAGTTGGTCCACAATCTGCTGGACTCTGCAGATCAAACTTTCTTTGACTTTTCCGATGGCGCCAAAGATTCATCAATAACGATTCTCGACGTTAACGGCGTTCTAAAGGAATGTTCTATGAATACGGTTGGAAACTTGAAACTGATTATCATCAATTCCGGAGAAGAAGTTGAAAGGATAAGAAAACAAGGGATTTTCAGTGCGGCTCGCAGACAAAATTCCTATGTTTTTACTAAAGAGAGGTTAGGCGAATTAACAGGGTTTAGAGTTTTTCATCCTGTGTCCAATGGGAGCTTTTACTGGGGATTTAGCGAAAGGGATAGGCGCTATATCTTCCAAAAGAAAAGTTGTGGCTGGTTCTAGACTATTTGTAGACACAAATGGCCCTGTGGAAGACTTGCGCTAACTATGAATTACTTGAAGTAGTAGTACCAGTTACCCTCAAAATTGGTATCAAAGTTTTCCTTGCTGTCTATAAAAACATTAAAAGTGTCCGGCTTAAGATATCCAAACTCGTTGTATGGTTGCAAAAGCTGGAAGTACTTTTTACTCCAGTCCTTCTGTTCAAGGCTATCCTTATATTTTTTAACCTGGTCGTCAGTGAAGACAAAGAAAAATGCACTTGAAAAGCTTGAAACAATCGTCCAAATATTCGGGTTGTTTAATTGTTGTTGAAGTTCGGTTACCTCTTTTTGTTTCACTTTGCTAAACGCTTCTTGTATAGCTATTGGCTCAAAAGCGCTGAAGTAGATGAAGATATCTTCAGTGTTGTAAGGGAATGTTTCTTTTCTTGACCAGAGTTTGAACAGGCTTTGCTTTGTAAATCTCTTATGCTTGCGCTGGGTTTCGACAAATTTTTTCGCAATCATTTTTTGTTTTTCGGGGTCGAAATTGAAATTGAATTGGTTCCCGTTTACATTAAAGCGGTTTGCTTCTTCTTCAAATTCAAAAATGATCTCTAAACGAGGCCGTTTGTTATGATCCATTGTATCATAGTAAATATTTATTGGGTTGACTTGATACATGTTTTTGATCCATTTTGCTAAGTCTACAAACTCTGTCCTCATGGTTTGTTTGCCAAGCATAATCTGTTTGGTTTCCAGATAGTCTTTGTCAGTTGGAAAAACCATGTTTTTATAAGGGGCTTAAATAAATGTACGGGATTTGCTAATCACAACACAACTAAATGGAAGCTATGGATCGATTGTTCTGGTGTAACTCCCATCATAATGGTTTTGAACAATGCTATCAGCACGTCTAAAAAACCAAATACCTTGCAAGCTATCATCTACTTCGAACGTTCGGGAAGTAATGTCGACAGCTGCAAATTTGCATTTTGCCGTGCCCTTTTTACACCACACGTAGTAGGGGGTATTGTGAGCATTGTTAGAATAAGGAGAATGCGGAAATTTATCTTGTGTCAATCCTGTAACCATTCGGTCGAAATCCTTTAGCACTAATGCACTTTCTTTGCTGGTGCTGGGTTGATGTTGAAAAATAGTCCCGAGCGGAAGCAAGGTATCTTTGCCGATGAGTTTTTGAAATAGCCTTTGGTACCTGAACATTACAAACTCTGGTTTGCCTTTTGGCGGCTGGTAACATATAAACCCACGTACACCACAATCTTCTATCCAGCATCTACTGCTATACAAAGCAATCGCCGCTTCAGAAATATCCATTAAACTGTCTACATAGTTTTTTAGCCTGATTTCCGGGTCTTCAAACAATGCTCTTTCTTGCCCACTGTCTAACATTGCGCTTCTTACAAGGATTCCATCTTGATAAAGCTTAACCGGGCCATCTACAGTTTGCGTATCAGCCGTGTAACTGAAGCTCGATACTAAGGTGTCATTTTTATACCTTTCCTTAATTATATGTGTGCCGCTCTGATGATAATACTCACCATTTCGTTGCCGTGGTTCAGAACTACAGCTAGCAAAAAGCCCGATGATATATACCAAACCCTTTTTCATGCTCTCAACTAAGCGAATATAGAATAAATTTTCGTATTTTTGCTATAATAAACCATATCACCCTATGCCCTCTATCAACCTCGCCCACGAGCGCTTTATCAGCGAAATGATCCTGCATGGCGACAGGCGCAAAGCCTACCTGGCCGCTTATCCTGGCTGCAATGAATTATCGGCTTACAACAGTGCCTGCCGGCTTTTATCCAGCCCATATGTCCAATTCCGTATCCGCAATGCCGTTCTGGCTACCCAACAAGAAGTGGAGCAGGAGCTGAAAGAACACCTCCGCGAAGCCGCAATGTCCATTAACGATAAGCGCGCTTTGTTGGCCGCCATTGCTACAGGACAACTAACGACAACAAAAACTGTTGTCCGCTACAACAGGGAGTACACCCTGCAGCTAAAGCCACAACACCGTGATATTCTGGCTGCTATAAGTTACGATATGAAACTGACCGACTGCTGGAAAAGGGAATTTGACGATGATGACTTCTAAAACAAACAAAAACAAACAACAGATATGATATTGTGTAATATCGAATGATTTGGGACTGGCGGAAACGAGCCACAGGAGCGGCTATGGGGCAGTAAACGATTTAAATAGTTTGTTGCTTCTATTTAAACTGCGGTTTCATTAACTTTACCCCGCTTAATATTATTCCGAGTTATAACACCTCCTTTAAATTTCTATGGGTTACGTAAAAGACAGCTTCAGGGCCAAGGCTGATGAGCAGGCTAAAGAGATCAAGAATATCATTGCACAGCACGGCGAAAAAGTGCTGGACCAGGTGACCATCGCACAGGCATACCAGGGTATGCGCGGTATCCCCGGTTTGATCACTGAGACATCATTACTTGATTCGAACGAGGGTATCCGTTTCCGTGGTTTCTCTATTCCCGAGCTGAGGGAAAAACTGCCGCATGCAGAAGGTGGCAACGAACCACTGCCCGAAGGCCTGTTTTACCTGATGCTGGTTGGCGAAGTTCCTACCCAGGAAGATGTGGAGCATATCTCGGCTACATGGGCGCGCCGCAGCCACGTACCGAACCACGTGTTCGATACCATCGAAGCGCTGCCTGCCTCTACGCACCCAATGACACAGTTCTCTATCGCTGTGCTGGCACTGCAAACAGAATCTAAATTCGCTAAAGCCTACAACGAAGGCATCAGCAAAAAAGAATACTGGGATTATGTGTACGAAGATACCATGACCCTGATAGCCCGCCTGCCACGTATCGCTGCATATATCTACCGTCGCAAATACAAGAATGGCGAACACATTCAACCAGACGGTATGCTGGACTGGAGCGCCAACTTCGCTCACATGCTGGGCTTCGATAACGAAGGCTTCCGCGAGCTGATGCGTTTGTACCTTACCATCCACGCCGACCACGAAGGCGGTAACGTGTCTGCACACGCTACACACCTGGTAGGTTCTGCACTGAGCGATCCTTACCTGTCGTTCGCCGCTGGTATGACCGGTCTTGCTGGTCCGCTGCACGGCCTGGCCAACCAGGAAGTGATCCGCTGGATAGAAGAAATGCAGCAGGAGCTGAAAACAGAGCAACCAAGCAAAGAGCAGATAGCTGACTACATAAAGAAAACCCTGACCGAGGGTAAAGTTGTTCCGGGTTATGGCCACGCGGTACTCCGCAAAACCGATCCACGCTTTACAGCGCAAATGGAGTTTGCTAAAAAGCATTGCCCTAACGACCCTGTGGTGCAAACCGTATGGAACGTATACGAAGTGGCACCTCCGATACTGGAAGGTACCGGCAAGATCAAAAATCCATGGCCTAACGTAGACGCGCACTCTGGCGCCCTGCTGAAACACTACGGCCTGGTAGAAGAAGATTTCTACACGGTGCTGTTCGGCGTATCGCGCGCACTGGGTGTACTGGCCAGCCTTTGCTGGGACCGTGCCCTGGGCTTCGCTATCGAGCGTCCGAAGTCAATGACCACAGAGTGGATTAAGAAGTTTGTAGAGAAAAGCGAGACCGTAGCGGGGTAGACCACCTCCGCCCCCTGAAGGGGGAACCAGGAAGGCAACTTTCGACAACAAACGACAACAACAAGCGAAGCGACTCGTTGTCACAATTGATAAGACATTGAGTCGACAACAAATACAACAACTGAAAAGCATGCAGTGTGAACTGCCTGCTTTTTAAGTTTAGAATAAATATCGAGTATCTAACATCCAATATCGAACATCTAATATTTAGAATCAATGAGTAAAGGTCCTATATCGCAGTTTGTGGAACACCATTACAGGCACTTCAACGCGGCAGCGCTGGTAGATGCAGCCAAGGGTTATGAAACACACCTGCTGGAAGGCGGTAAAATGATGATCACCCTGGCTGGTGCTATGAGTACCGCCGAACTGGGTATATCGCTGGCTGAAATGATCCGCCAGGATAAAGTGGCTATCATCAGCTGTACCGGTGCCAACCTGGAAGAGGATATCATGAACCTGGTGGCGCACACACACTACAAGCGCGTACCCAACTACCGCGACCTGAGTCCGCAGGAAGAGTGGGAACTGCTGGAGAACGGTTTCAACCGCGTAACCGATACCTGCATACCTGAAGAAGAAGCTTTCCGCCGCATACAGCAGCACATTGTTAAACTGTGGAAAGAAGCCAACGACAAAGGCGAAAGCTACTTTCCGCACGAGTATATGTACAAGCTGCTGCTGAGCGGCGCTATGAAAGAGCACTACGAGATAGATGTGAAGAACAGCTGGATGATAGCTGCTGCAGAAAAGAACCTGCCGATCATTTGCCCGGGCTGGGAAGACAGCACCATGGGTAACATCTTCGCTTCTTATTGCATCAAAGGCGAACTGAAGTCGACCACCATGAAAAGCGGTATCGACTACATGGTATGGCTGAGCGACTGGTACAGGAAGAACTCGTCTGGCAAGGGCGTAGGCTTCTTCCAGATAGGTGGTGGTATTGCGGGAGACTTCCCGATATGTGTTGTGCCTATGATGTACCAGGACCTGGAATGGCATGATGTGCCTTTCTGGAGCTATTTCTGCCAGATCAGTGATAGTACTACTTCTTATGGTTCGTACAGCGGTGCGGTGCCTAATGAAAAGATAACCTGGGGTAAACTGGATATCAAGACACCTAAGTTTATAGTGGAAAGCGACGCTACCATAGTCGCCCCGCTGATATTTGCCTGGGTGTTGGGATGGTAATAAAGAAACTAAAGCGGCTGAAAGGCCGCTTTTTTAATTTTATATAAAACTGGCAACATGTGGTTAGTTTATGCTTTACTCTCAGCGGTGTTTGCTGCACTCACCGCCATCTTTGCCAAGATAGGTGTGAAGGATGTAGACAGTGACCTTGCTACTGCCATACGCACAGTAGTGATACTGGTGCTGGCATGGTCGATAGTATTTGCTAAGAAGGCTCATACTGGGATAGCGGTGTTGTCGAAACATAATTTGTTGTTCCTGGTGTTGTCGGGTGTGGCAACGGGCTTATCGTGGTTGTTCTACTTCAAAGCCATCCAATTGGGCGAAGTATCGAAGGTGGCGCCTGTTGATAAGCTGAGTGTAGCATTGACAATGATACTGGCAGTAGTATTGCTGGGTGAGCATATGACCGTCAAAGAAACGGTAGGTGCCGGACTGGTTGTGTGCGGTGTATTGGTAATGGTATTGTAGTTCTTACTTAGGCTGGACTTTGCTGGTGTCAGGATCGATAACTGGCATGTTAGCAGTAACGCTGGTATCGGTTGTATCGACAGGCATGTTTTGATCAGGGAAGCTGCGAGGTATCAACTGGACACCTGCTCCGGAATCCGTAACGCGGTTGGTACGTGAGCTCATTTGGTTGCAGGCAGAGAGAAAGAATAGGGTAGCAATTAAGGCGAAGTATTTCATTGAGGTAAAGCTACTGCTTTATTCGTTGTAGTAGGAAATCCATGCCAAGCAACTCTGCGCAAGTGGCAACAGCAGTAATGCTTACGCCAAGCACGCCATGCAGATTAACATTCTGACCGGTTAGCAGCAGGTTGGGTATCCGGGTGCGGGTAGCAATGGTGGTTTCTGCAGGTTTGTTGACATCCTTCATGATGCCGTATAGTGCGCCTTCAGGAGTGCCCGTATAGTCGCGATAGGTGAGTGGTGTAGCCGCTGAGTGAGCAACAATATTGCCTTTCAGTTCAGGGAAGCGTTCGTATACTTTCTGCAGCAGCTGTTCGGACTTTAGTTCTTTGAATTGTTCGTATGATTGGCCACGTTCGTGTTCATCGCCCGCACGGTTGTTGGTGTCGGCCCATTGAGCTACTTCGTTGTAATGCATATAGCAAAGCAGCGATACACTCTCAGCAAAGCCAGGGTGCTCTTCATCTTCGGTAAAGAAGGTGGTGTAGTTAGCCGGCCATTCATTGGGCTGGTAATGTGCAGCTGCAAATGCATCCTCGCTGGCGTTCCAGTATGTGTTATAGCGCTGCATGGTCACGGCGCCGGGCTTCAGCACCAGGTTCAGCATGAAGGAAGATATGGTCTGCGGCAGGCCAGCTATGCGGTTCTTATAAGCGGGACGCAAGGTGTTGCCGTCTATAAGCTTGATCAGGACGGCGGGGTGTATGTTGGAGATGAAGTCTTTGCCATAGAAGCGGTTGCCATCGGCCGTTTCAGCGTAGCTTAAGCGACCGGCCTCTTCTTTAAGGAAAGTGACCTCGGTATTTCGATGCACCTCTCCGCCATATTTCTGTAGTTCCTGCCATAGGAACTTGGAGATCTGTGAGCTGCCTGGTGATACTTTGTGCGAGCTGTGTATATAGCTCTCCATCACCAGCGAATGCAGGTAGAATGGCGTTTTGCCTGCTTCACCCGCATAGAGCATGTTGTTGCCGACCAGGACATTCTGTAGTTTCTTGTTGGAAGTGATGCTTTCCAGTGTCTGCATCAACGGCCAACCTGATACTGCGACCTTCTCTTCAGGGTCGCCAGCGCGCAGGCGGTACAAAGGGAAGTGGTCGCCGACGTGAGTAAGGGTTTGGATATACTTCTCTAGTGCAGGACGCTCGTTGGGAAAGTAGGGCAGCAGTTGGTCGATGAAGTTTTGCTTGCCGATGGCTTGAGGGTAGAGAATGTCCTCGTCTCCGAAAGCTACCTTGTCAAAGCTGTTCTCGTCAAAGGCTTTTAGCGAGAGTTTGTCCATGATGCCCGCATAACTGAAGATGCGATTGAGGGTGTGGCCTTCGCCAAGCCCACCAATATAGTGCACGCAGCTATCGAAGACCTTCTTATTGAGCGAGAATGTTTGCAGGCAGCCGCCTATTTGCTTGTCTTTTTCAAGCACGCAGACGTTCTTGCCTTCTTTAGCAAGAATGACAGCGCTCAGCAAGCCGCCTAACCCTCCGCCAATAACAACAACGTCGTATGTATGGCCGGTGGGCAACGGTCGGTTGGTAGTTTGATTAGTGAACGTTTTCCAGCATCATTTCCTTGATATCGGCCATTATGCGCTTGGCGATATTTGCGGAAGTGGTTTCAGTACCACTTTCTGCGTAGATACGTATAATGGGTTCGGTGTTGGATGTACGCAGGTGCACCCAGTCAGTATCGAATTCAATACGCAGGCCGTCTTCAGTATTGATAGGCTGTTTTTTATACTTCTCTTTGATCTGCTTGAAGATGTTCTTTACATCCACATTCTCGTTCAGTTCGATCTTATTCTTCGAGATGAAGTAGTCGGGATAAGTATTGCGCAGCAGTTTGGCGCTTTTGCCTGATTTTGCCAGGTGCGTCAGGAACAGGCCAATGCCAATAAGCGCATCGCGGCCATAGTGCAGTTCAGGAACAATAACGCCACCATTGCCTTCGCCACCTATCACGGCCTCTACTTCTTTCATCTTCTTTACTACATTCACTTCACCAACAGCGCTGGGGAAGTATTGTCCACCATGCTTTTCGGTTACGTCGCGCAGGGCGCGGGTAGAAGAGAGGTTAGAAACAGTATTGCCTTTTTTATGAGTTAGAACGTAGTCGGCTATAGCTACCAGCGTGTATTCTTCACCAAACAGGCTGCCGTCTTCGCACACAAAGCAAAGGCGGTCGACGTCGGGGTCAACAGCAATGCCGAGGTGAGCATTCTGCTTCTCCACAGTGTGGCAAAGCTCAGAAAGGTTTTCAGGAAGCGGCTCGGGGTTATGAGCGAACTTGCCGGTCACTTCTTCGTTGATCACTTTTACATCTTTCACACCAAGAGCCTTAAGCAGCACGGGAACGGATATTGCACCTGTCGAGTTAACAGGGTCAACAACTATTTTGAAGTTCTTCTTTTTGATGGCTTCAACATCCACCAGTGGATGCTTCAGTATTTCATCGATATGCTTTTGGATATAGCTGTCGTCTGAGGTTACAGTACCAATCTTGTTTACTTCTGCGTAGTCGGCTTCGCCTTTTGCTGCATGGTCCAGTATCCATTGACCGGCTTCGGCGCTCAGGAACTCTCCATCTTTATTGAGCAGTTTCAGGGCATTCCACTCTTTTGGATTGTGACTGGCAGTGAGGATGATACCGCCTGCAGCGTCTTCCATTTTTACAGCCATTTCAACGGTAGGTGTAGTACTCAGGCCAAGGTCTAAGACATTGAATCCCATACCCTGCAATGTTGCAGCCACCAGGTCGCGAACCATTTGGCCGGAGATGCGGCCGTCGCGTCCGATAATGATCTTTTTATTATTGCCTTGCTCTGCTATCCATGCTCCGTATGAAGTGGTGAACTTTACCACATCGATGGGAGTGAGCGCTGAGCCGGGCATACCACCGATGGTGCCTCTGATTCCAGATATAGATTTGATTAGTGCCATAAGGTTGTCGTACCTGGATGCGAAGATAAATTTTTAAGTACAGGAGGTAAAGAATATTATTAAAATCAATCGATTTTGAGCCGGAATTGCAAAGCGCTGGTCATTTTCAGTGATGTTTGATATAGATGAGCTAGGTGGGTGCACATATTTACTTAATTTCGAACTCTAATTTTCAATCACGGATGAAACTACTAACCGACTGTACGCGCATGCGTTTTCTTGCCTTTCTTGTCTTACTAATTACAGGTTTCCAGGCAGCTTTTGCCCAGCTTAACTTGTCAGATCCCATACCTACGGATCCCAAAGTGCTAAAAGGGAAATTCGCCAACGGCCTTACTTATTATGTTCGGCCGAACCAGAAGCCGGAGAAAAAGGTAGAACTGCGCCTCATAGTGAATGCGGGTTCTGTGCTGGAAGACGATGACCAGCAGGGGCTTGCACACTTCATGGAGCACATGAATTTCAATGGCACCAAGAACTTCGAAAAGAATGAACTGGTGAGCTACCTGCAATCCATAGGCGTAGAGTTCGGCGCCGACCTGAATGCCTACACTAGCTTTGACGAGACAGTATACATACTGCCTGTTCCAACAGACAAACCCGGCAATCTGGAAAAGGGTTTTCAGATAATAGAGGACTGGGCACACAATGCATTGCTGACTACCCAGGATATAGATGAAGAACGTGGTGTAGTGTTGGAAGAGAGCAGGCTGGGCAAGGGTGCCGACATGAGGATGCTGGACAAATACCTGCCGAGGTTGATGAATGGCTCCAAATATGCAGTGCGTCTGCCAATAGGTAAGGACGAGATACTTAAGAATTTTAAGCCCGACGTTATTCGTAGGTTTTATAAAGAGTGGTACAGGCCCAACCTGATGGCTGTAGCTGTAGTGGGCGATATTGATACTGCGACTGCAATGAAATATCTGCGCCAGCACTTTGCCACGATCACAGGTCCGGCTAGCGTAAGGCCGCGTACAGAATTTGACGCGCCAGCGCGCACCAAGGCTGAGGCTATGGTTGTAACTGATAAAGAGGCTACCAATTATACGTTGCAGATCATCTTCCCTTCGGTAAAACAGGAGCCAGAGAAAGTGCTGACTGATTACCGTAAGTTCCTTCAGCGCGAGTTGGTGACGCAGATGATCAACCGCCGCCTTAGCGACCTGGTACGCAGCGGTAACCCACCTTTCCCGTATGCGCAAGCTAGTTTTGAGGGCTGGGCTCGTCATTACGAGAGCTTTTACGCTGCTGCCGGATTTGGTGAGTGGGGGCTTGAAAAAGCACTCACCGCGCTTACCGCAGAAATAGTACGCGCAAGGCAGCACGGTTTTACCGAAAGCGAACTCGACATTGCTAAGCGCAACATGCTGGCAGGTGTAGAAAAAGCATATAATGAGCGTAACACTACGCAAAGTAGTACGATCATATCGGAGTATATACGCAACTTCCTTGAGCAGGAAACAATGCCTGGCATTGAGAACGAATACTTGTACACAAAAGAAATGTTGCCGGGTATAAAAGTGGATGAAATAAACAAACTTACCAGTCAATGGTTGGCTGGTGATAATACATTTAGCCTGATAACTGGTCCTGAGAAAGCTGGCGTGAAATTGCCCACGGACGCTGAACTGGTCGCTATGACGCAAAAAGGTCTGCAGCAAACGGTGCAACCTATGGAGGAGAAAGCAGTGGCATCTAGTCTGATGGAGAAAAAACCGGTGGCCGGTAAGGTTGTTTCTAAGAATGTGGATAAGGACTTTAATGCTGTTACTTATACGCTGAGCAATGGTATCAAGGTAACGGTAAAACCTACTGATTTTAAAAGCGATGAGATCATACTGACTGGTGTGAAAAAAGGTGGCACAAATAACTATGGAGTTGCTGATAAATACAGCGCACAATATGCCGCCAGCGTGGTTAACACCATGGGCCTTGCCGGCTTTACGCCAACTGACCTCGAAAAAGTAATGGCTGGACGTAATGCTCGCGCGTCTGCAGACATTGATAACATTAAGGTCAGAGTGAGCGCTGGTAGCAGCGTAAAGGATATTGAAACTATGTTCCAACTGCTGTACTTGCGGATAATGGAACCGCGGAAGGACGTTGAATTGTTCAATGCATATAAACAGAAACAAAAGATGCAGTTGCAGTTCATGATGGCCAATCCGCAATATGCCTTTATCGATACTACTGTTAAGGTGTTGTATAATAACAATCCGCTTATGCCGGCTATGGTACCAAAGCCTGAGCATTTTGATGCTATCAATCTTGACAGGGCTATCGAGATATACAAGAATGAAGTGGGTGGAGCCGATGGTTACCATTTCTTCATTGTGGGTAACGTGACCCAGGAAGCTATTGTGCCTTACCTGGAAACCTATCTTGCCAGCATACCATCTCAAAACGAAACGCCTTCTTTCAAGGACAATGGCGTACGTGCTATAACTGGTAAGAAGCACATGGAGGTGCGGAAGGGTAAGGAGCCGCAAAGCCTGATCATGGCGATGTGGCACGGCGACATAAAATATTCGGAGAAACTGGAGATGGAAGCTGATGCGCTGGCTGAGGTGCTGAATATTAAGGTGATAGAAGAACTCCGGGAAAAGCTGGGTAGTATTTATGGCGGAGGTTTTTATGCGCAGGTTTCGAAAGAGCCTTATCAGCACTATTCTGTAGGTATGCAGCTGCCTTGCGGACCTGAGAACGTAGAAAAGCTCCTGACTGCGTCGAGGGAAGAGATAGATGTTATGAGGACCAAAGGGCCAAACAAGGTTGACCTGGACAAAGTGAAGAGTCAATGGCATGAAAAGCACCGTACCAATGTTAAAGAGAATGGCTACTGGAGCGGACGGATGGAAGACGTGCTGTTCTGGGGTAATGATCGCGACCATGTATTTGAGTACGACAAATGGATCGATAAACTGGAACCGTCAGATATTAAAGAGACAGCAGACAAGTTGTTTGGTGGAAATGAGTTCATTTCCGTCCTGTATCCGGAAGGAACCTAAAAGCAGCTAAGAAGTTAAGAGGGCCCTCACAAATCGTGAGGGCTTTTTTATGCGGCTCTGCCGGGTATCCCTAAGCTGGAAAATATTGTTGCACAGCCAGAATTTTGTTACTGGCGCAAATGCAGTCTGGTAGTGGTTTTTAGCTCCAATTTGTTAGCGCTTGTTGCCGTTTTTTTGCGTTTTTTTTGGGCGAAAAATATTTCGATTTGTGGTCTTGGTAGATGAATAAGAAAGATAGGTCATAGGGTAATTATTTATTATTGCAAATATACGATAAAATGATGTAATTGGTTGCTGGAGACGAATAAAATGAAACGCCACGCAATTGCGTGGCGCCCGTATTACTAACCCAATGTGTTTATCTACTATGCTGGTTGCAATGCTTCGCGGATGCGGTTCTCGACCTCTTCGGCCACGCCGGGATTGTCGTTAAGGAAGGTTTTTACAGCATCGCGGCCCTGGCCGATCTTGCTGTCGCCGTAGCTGAACCACGAACCGCTCTTGTTCAGTATACCCAGATCTACACCCATATCTATGATCTCGCCGATCTTGCTAACACCCTCACCAAAGATGATATCGAACTCTACCTGGCGAAAAGGCGGAGCTACTTTGTTCTTCACCACTTTTACACGGGTACGGTTACCACTGGCCAGCTCGCCATCTTTGATCTGGCTAACGCGACGGATATCCAGGCGCACAGAAGCGTAGAATTTAAGGGCGTTACCACCGGTTGTAGTTTCAGGGTTGCCAAACATCACACCGATCTTCTCGCGAAGCTGGTTGATAAATATGCAGCAGCAGCCGGTACGGTTGATGGTAGCTGTCAGTTTACGCAGGGCCTGGCTCATGAGGCGGGCCTGCAGACCCATCTTGCTTTCGCCCATTTCGCCTTCCAGCTCGCCTTTAGGTACCAGGGCGGCTACGGAGTCAATTACCACTACATCGATGGCACCTGATGATATCAGGCGGTCTGCGATCTCCAGGGCTTGCTCACCATAGTCTGGCTGCGAAATGATGAGGTTGTCTACATCTACACCCAGCTTGCGTGCATAGTTTGCATCAAAAGCGTGTTCAGCATCTATTATAGCGCAGATGCCACCTTTTTTCTGGGCTTCTGCAATGGTATGAATGGCAATGGTTGTTTTACCCGAAGATTCAGGGCCATATATCTCAATGACACGGCCGCGGGGAAGACCTCCTACACCGAGGGCAACGTCCAGCCCCAGTGAACCTGTACTAATGACATCTATCTTATCCTGTTGCTTATCACCCAGCATCATTACCGAGCCCTTACCAAAATCCTTCTCGATCTTATCCAGAGCGAGTTTCAATACTTTCTGTTTTTCGTCTACTGCTGCCATAAAGAGATATTTAAGAGATTATTTTTCACAAATATAATAGCTGTTTCCAAATATCATGCACAAATGTACAAATATTTTTCCACAATTGTCTAATCGTGTGCAGAAGTTCCGGAAATGCTGGTAACAGGAATAAAAGTAAGTAAAACAGAGGAGTGTCGCTGTCATTTTTATGGGAGCTGTGGAAGAACGGTGTATAAAATGCAGGATGCCCCAGGTAAGGACGCATAAAAGAAAAAGCCCTCCCGCCATAGGCGGGAGGGCTTTTATATATAAAGGTAGATTGATTAAACCTTGAAGTGAGCGAAAGCTTTGTTCGCTTCAGCCATACGGTGTGTATCTTCTTTCTTTTTGAAAGCACCACCTTCACCTTTCGCTGCAGCTACGATCTCGTTAGCCAGTTTGTCAGCGATAGTGCGGCCGTTGCGCTCGCGGCTGAAACGGATCAACCATTTCATGCTCAGTGATATTTTACGGTCAGGGCGAACTTCAGTAGGGATCTGGAAAGTAGCACCACCAATACGACGGCTACGAACCTCTACAGCAGGAGTTACGTTAACCAGGGCGCGTTTCCATACCTCGTAACCTTCTTCACCCGACATTTGAGTTACTTTATCCAGCGCATCGTAGAAAGCGCTCAGAACTACAGTTTTGTTACCACCCCACATAAGGCAGTTAACGAAACGGGTAACTTGTTTGTCGCTGAATTTAGGATCTGGTGCTAATGGAAGCTTTTTAGCTTGTGCCTTTCTCATCTAATGATTGGCTTTAATATATTACTATGAAAAATTATTTTTTAGCTTTTTCTTTCTTGGTACCGTACTTAGAGCGGCTCTGCTTACGGTCTTTTACACCGGCAGTATCCAGCGCACCACGTACGATGTGGTAACGTACACCCGGAAGATCTTTAACACGACCGCCACGGATCAGTACGATCGAGTGTTCTTGCAGGTTGTGACCTTCACCTGGAATGTAAGCGATAACCTCTACTTTGTTGGTAAGGCGCACTTTGGCTACTTTACGCAGGGCAGAGTTTGGTTTTTTTGGAGTAGTAGTGTATACACGGGTACATACACCGCGGCGTTGTGGACAAGCATCCAAAGCACGAGACTTTGACTTGGCGCGGATCTGCTGACGACCCTTACGAACTAATTGCTGTATTGTAGGCATTTGATACCGTTATAGAAAATTTATGGAGTGCAAAGGTAATAGAAATTCTATAACCAACAAAAAAATAAGAATTATTTCCGCTGAAAAATCCCGTAGATAATGGAAAAAGTAGAAAAATAGGGTTTGTAGTGGTTTATAGGGGCCGGGGCGCGAATGAAAAATCTGGTAATTGGGAAGCGGTGTGTGGTGGTGTGTCGAGGGCTTATTGCACTAATATCTTCATGATGATGTTTAATAAGACATGCACCGATCTGAAATCGGTTTGGGAAAAACCTAAAAAATATTAATTGGTAGAAAATAATATTTATTCTTTCCACGTGCCGAACTTGCCCATACGGTAATCATTATAGGCCTGGATGATATCTTCTTCGGTATTCATAACAAATGGCCCCTGGGCTACCACCGGCTCATTAAAAGGCTGGGCATGACCGAAAAGTATGATGCTGTCGGCCTTGGCTTCGATATCAAGCTGGTCTCCATCGTTATTAAAATCAACCAGTTGCAACATTTCTGCCTCTGTGCCGTTGACTGTTACCTTACCGCGGATCATATAGAAGAAGATATTGTGGTCGGCAGGTATTGTGAGTTGGAGTTTGCCCCCTTCCTTCATCTCTATCGTGTTGATGGTCACACCGCTAAGAGAGTGGAAGGCTGCTTTTTGTCCTTCGTAATCGCCGGACATAAGATTAACGGTGACCTTGCCGTTGTCTGTGATTACTGAAGGAATATCCTCTTTTTGCAGCCCTTTATAATATGGCTCGGTCATTTTGAACCTGGCTGGCAGGTTTACCCAAAGCTGGAGTATCTCCATGTTGCCGCCATGCTGCTTAAACTCATCAGATGATATTTCAGAATGTATCAGCCCGCGTCCTGCTGTCATCCATTGTACGCCACCTGCGGTGATCACGCTTTTGTGACCCGTAGAGTCCTGGTGCATAATGTCGCCGTCTATAATGAAGGTAACAGTCTCCATACCCCTGTGCGGGTGCGGGCCGAAAGGCAAGCCATTATTATTTTCCGGGTACGTTTGCGGACCGTGGTGGTTCAGGAACAGGAATGGGTCTACCTGGTCGAGGTTAGCAGATGGAAGGGGCGAATAGGTGATCAGGTCTGCAATAGGTGCAAACCGTGCTTTGTGAATTTGTTTAATGGATCTCATCGTACTGGCTTAGGCGCCAAAGGTAGCGAAGCCATCGAAGCGAAAAGCTATAGTTCAAATAAGTTTGCCCGTCGTTGCACCATTTCATTCGCTATCTGTTGCTCATCGTGGCAGGCCGTATCAAGCAGGTGGGTTACAATAGACTTATAGCTAACATCGCTGCGGTTCTGGCTGAGTTTGAATAAGGGATAAATTGATTCAACTTCAATCTCAAATCCTGCAATGGCTTTTACCATCTGGCTGATATAATCTGCCGGCATGTGTTGCACCAATTCGGGCTGTTTTTGATCGCTTTCGTATTTATGTGTGAGGTCATCGATGATCTGAGTGGTGCCATCGTTATCGAGGAACTTTACTGCACCGCGCGCGTGTACGGTCATATAGTTCCATGTGCTGCCGACGTTGCGCTCGGCATACCAGCTGGAGCTGACGTAGCAATGTGGTCCTGTAAACAGTACCAGTGCCTCCGGATTCTTTTCAAAAGCAAGATGATGATCGGTCTTGCGCATGATATGCCCGCGAAGGATGAGCTTGTCGCCTTTTTCTTCAACCAGCACGGGTATCTGCGTAGCAACACTGGTGCTGCCGTTGTTGCCTATCAGCGTTACAAATGGGTTGGCTTTCATGAATTCCAGAACTACCTGAGTGTCATGCTCTGTGAAGTCGGGCATTTTGTACATGCCGTAAAGTTAATAATCGGAAAATGAAGCTACCAGGCCAGGAATAAGTAATACAATGGTCCACCCGGGTAAGTTGAACATTTAATTACATTTGCGGCATGGTTTACAATGTTATCGGCCTGATGTCGGGCAGCTCGCTGGATGGATTGGATATTTGCTATACGTCTTTGGAAGAGACACGCGGACAGTGGAAGTTTGACATACTTGAGGCGGAAACGATCCCTTATAGTAAAGAGTGGACATCAGAATTGCACCGGGCACCACAACTGGGCATGGCCGATTTCCTGAAACTGAATACCCGCTATGGGCGATTTATTGGCGAAAAAGTAAACGCATTCATCAAGAAATACGGTATAGACCATAAAGTACATTTCATAGCTTCTCACGGACATACCGTTTTTCATGAGCCTGCTAATGCCACTACCTGCCAGATAGGCGACGGCGCCACGATCGCTGCTGTGACGGGCCTGCCTGTTATCAGCGACCTGCGTTCGCTGGATGTAGCGCTGGGTGGGCAAGGAGCACCGATCGTACCCATTGGCGATAAGTTGTTATTCGGCAATTTTGACTACTGGCTAAATATTGGCGGTATAGCCAATATGACCGTGCGCAACGGTGAGAACCTGATGGCGTTTGATGTGTGTCCTGCCAACCAGGTGTTGAACGAGCTGGCAGCGCGTGAAGGAAAGGATATGGATTTTGAGGGGTATATGGCGAAGGAGGGTACTGTACTTGCAGATGTATTGTCCCAATTGAACAGCCAGGAATATTATAAGAAGCCTGCTCCGAAGTCCCTGAGCAACGAAATGGCTAAGCAACTGGTGTTCCCGTCTCTGCTTTTGACCGAACATAACACAAAAGACCTGCTGCGCACGGCAGTGGAGCATATAGCTCACCAGATAGCAGACGCCGTGAAAAACTACCCGCATGCGAAAGAAGAAGCCAGTATGCTGGTGACAGGTGGTGGTGCGTTTAATAATTTCCTGGTAGAACAGCTGCGCGAAGAACTGAAGCCTTATAAGGTAAATCCTGTGGTGCCTTACGAGCAGGTGGTGAAATTCAAAGAGGCCTTGGTAATGGCTCTGATAGGTGCGCTCCGGTGGAGAGAAGAAACCAACGTGCTATCGAGCGTCACCGGCGCCTCAAAAGATAGCGTAGGCGGTGCGTTGTGGATGGGGCATAGCTATTCAGGGGATTAATGAGCCATCTTTTCAATTTCCTCGCTGGTAAATGATCGTTGCGTTGGTCCCCATGGACTTATTAGAGGGACGCGATATTCCACTATACTGCTTGGGCAATATATAGCGCGACCGGGCTTGAGCTTTACGATAATTGATTGCTTTCTCCTTAAGTCCAGCGGGATAACATCGGTATAATAACTAAGATAATCTGTTTTTAAATGAGCATTCCGAAGAAGTTTGATTGGTATGTACAAGCGGAAACTACCGTTAGTATCGGTAGCTTGCCCTATTAAGACGCTGTCAGAATTAACTATTTGTACAATGGCACCCCAAGCAGGCTCCCGAAGTTCATCTACAACAACGCCATCAATAACAGCAGTATCACCTGTACTTTGAGCACGTGCGAAAACTGTGCAAAGCAACAGTCCTAGGAATATCATAAATCGCGAAAACAATACTGCGTTTTGTCAAATCTAATAAAAAAGCCGCGACGTAGTGTCGCGGCTTTGTATGTTTTCGGCAGTGTGGAGTTCTAGTATTGTCCTACGCTGAGCATGACCAGTGTACACGCCTCCTGGGTGATCACACCTTTCTGTATTAGCTTTCTTTCCAGTTCGTCATTCTCGGTGCCGGGGTTAAATATTACCCGTCTTGGGTTGAGCGACAGAATATAATCGTAGTAAGGTTTCTGGTTAGTAGGATTGAGATAAAGGGTTATCGTGTCTACGCCTTCTATTGGTTTTTGTTCGGTCTCTATCTCTACGTTCTTCACCTTGCCCTTCCGTCTGCCAATTGCAACAACGGGGTGCCCATAGGCTAACAGCCTATTGATAGCGATATTGCTATAACGGCTCGGATTTTCTGACGCTCCTAATACCATGGTCTTCTTTTCCATAACCTAACTCCTTTTATACCAGTCAAAAATACACTATTCCTGACCTCGTCTATAGCAAGAAAAACAATGCCAGTATAAAAAGTTGGTATGAACTTTTACCTTTTCTTCACGAACAGGATTGTTAACTTTAGTAGGTAAAGTATTACACACATGCAGACAGTATACATCATAGCAGGATACAGAACGGCAGTAGGTAAAGCTAAGCGCGGAGGTTTTCGTTTTTACAGGCCCGACGACTTGGCCATAGACGTGATCAAGGGATTGCTGGCCAGTGTTCCGCAACTTGATCCTAAACTTGTGGATGATGTAATAGTGGGTAATGCAGTTCCCGAAGCTGAGCAGGGTTTGCAGGTAGGTCGCATTATAGCAAACAAGGCAGTAGGCGAGTGGGCGCCGGGTGTAACCGTGAACCGTTATTGTGCATCGGGGTTAGAAACCATAGCTATGGCCACCGCTAAGATACAGAGCGGTTATGCCGACTGCATCATCGCTGGCGGTACTGAAAGCATGAGCCTTGTCCCAACAGCCGGGTGGCGCACGATGCCTAACTACGAGATTGCTAAAGAATCTCCTGACTACTACCTGAGCATGGGCCTTACGGCAGAGCAGGTAGCTGCTGATTATAAAGTGTCTCGCGAAGACCAGGATGCATTTGCCTACAGGTCGCATCAGCGTGCTATCAAGGCAATAGAATCAGGTTATTTCAAAGACGGCATTCTACCGATAAAAGTAAAAGAGATCATGCTCAACGAAAAGAATAAACGCGTGGAGCGGGATTTTGTGGTAGATACTGATGAAGGGCCGCGTGCTGATACATCGATGGAGGTGTTGGCTAAGCTGCCGGCAGTATTTGCGCAGGGTGGTTCGGTGACAGCGGGCAATTCTTCTCAAACTTCAGACGGCGCAGCGTTTACAATTGTAATGAGTGAAAGACTAATGAATCAGCTTGGTCTTCAGCCTTGGGGCAGGTTAGTAAACTGTGCAGTAGCTGGTGTCGATCCGCGCATTATGGGTATTGGTCCAGTGGCTGCAGTGCCTAAAGTATTGAGGCAAGCCGGTATGAACCTGGGCCAGATAGACCTGGTAGAGCTTAATGAAGCGTTCGCCTCGCAAGCGCTGGCTGTTATCCGTGAACTGAGTATAGATCCAGAGATCGTCAACATAAACGGCGGCGCGATTGCGCTAGGTCATCCGCTGGGCTGCAGTGGTGCTAAGCTCACCATCCAATTGCTGCATGATATGAAACGTCTTAATAAGAAATATGGCATGGTTACTGCCTGCGTTGGAGGCGGGCAAGGCATTGCCGGTATCATAGAAAAACTATAAGCAATGAAATAGCCTTTTGACTCACAACCAACCACCTTCACTATGAAACGATTTGTATTAGCGGCAATCCTTTTGCTGCTGGTTCCCATACAGCTATATGCGCAGTTCTTCCGCAAAGTTCTAGAGAGCGGAATTTATTTTCAGTGGGGCTATAACCGCGATTTTTACACGAAAAGCGATATGCATTTCAGTAATGGCGATAAATATAACTTCACGCTATACGGTGTGCGGGCGACAGACAAGCCTGATTACGAAGCCTTTTATAAAAACCCAATAGATATAACCATTCCGCAGAACAGTTGCCGGTTAGGTTTTTACCTCGACAGCAAAAGGGAACATGCTATTGAGGTCAACTTCGACCATGCAAAATATGTGATGATAGATGGCCAAAGGCTGCGAATGAGCGGAATTATCAATGAAACGCCCTTTCTTTTTGATACCGTGGTCTCTCGCAACTTTATACATGTAGAACACACCAACGGAGCCAATTTCCTGATGCTCAACTATTTTGGGCAGACACCGCTGATCGAGCGTAAAAGATCACAACTTAACCTGACCTGGAGAGTGGGTGGCGGCGTGGTGGTTCCCCGGTCGGATATAATACTGATGGGCAAACGACTGGACAATAAATACCACGTCGCCGGTTATATAGGCGCAGGCGAGGTAGGTACCAGGTACTATTTTTTCAAAGGGTTATTTCTCGAGGCTTCTGCTAAGGTCGGGTATGCCAACTATCTTGACGCCCTAGCAATGGAAGGTGGCAAAATAAGTCACAGCTTTTTCTTCACGGAGTTTATCGGACTACTGGGATACGAGTTAGCCCTCAAAAGGAAAGAAGCCAAGGTAGAGACTCAATAAGAGACCATGGTTGTATTGAAAAACCTCGCGACCCGAAACTAATCCTCCTTGCTGCACGGTTTGGTTAAAATAACCTCCTTCGGCTCGCAGCTTTTTTGTTAGTTGATAGCCGGCTACCAGGCCTACCCGGTTCTGGTCGAACACGTTTTGATTAACGTTCTTGCCAAACCCTATAAAGATCTCATCGAATCCGGCAATATACCATGTATCGTCGATGAGGTTTTTGTTGTTGAGCGGTACAGTGGCGCGCAGCTGGTATCTGACGCGATTTGCATATGTCCAGTCCAATACCTCATATTCCGGTGCCGTCTGGTTAATCTTGCCGAGAAACCTTTGCTCTAAACGCACGCGGTGATTGAGGCCAACACGTTCTATAGCATCGTTCCACATAAACTGTTCGAAGATGCGGTGTTCTGGTATGGGATGTGGCCCGGCAGGATAGTCACCATATGGATAAGTACGGGCGTATGCATAGCCGGCCATGGTGCTCAACCCATTTTTAAAATGCCGTTGAATGCCTGTACGGATCATTAGCTGTTGCCAGTCAGTAATGACATTATCCCGTCGCCAGTGACCTTCGAGCCAGAGAGAATAATGCTTTGAAAGGTGAATGGTGTTGAAAGAGCCGAACCAGCCTATAGCATTTACATCACTAAGTCGCTGAGCCTGCACGCCGGCCGCCCCAAACTGGATAAATAGAAGTAGTATAAAGATCCTTGATAACATGAGCGGCATTTTGAAATGATCTCGTCTGGCCTTTTCAGGCTATCTTTGCATTTCGAAGCGCAAGATAACTTGTTGACACGAATCCTACATATCGCACTCTCTATATGGCTGGCAATTTTGCTGGTGTTTGGCGGTACGCCCAAGGAGTTCGTGCACCTATTCGCCAACCATAAGGATACAGTACACTGTAATCAATTGCGTACGGATGGACTGGTAATAGAAGATCAGCACCACCACTGTTCGTTCCTGAGTTTTACGTTGGCGCCATTCGTCAACGATGTACAGGTTTTCTATTTCTCGGGCGATAAAGAGGCATTTCCGAAGCAGGTCGCTGCAGCGGTGCAGCATCTTACTTCGCGCGAGGTTATTACTTCTTTGCTTCGGGGGCCACCTGCTTTGGCATAGTACATAGGGGCCTTATTTGCTGTCGTTGTACAGCAGTTTTCTAATTACATAATTCAAACGAATGCATCGTGCACGATGGGCGTTGGCAATAATGCTAAGCCTTGCTGCAGGATATGTACGGGCGCAGTCTCCATGCAGGCTAACCTTGGCTGGTTCGGTTGTGGAGACCCACAATTTCGAACCTGTATATCCCGCAGTTGTATACATAGACGAGATCAACCGCAGTTTTGACGCTGATGAATCAGGCAAGTTTCATGTTGACAGCCTGTGTGCCGGCAGGTACACGGTACACGTACACACCGCAGGTTACGATCATTTTGACGTTTTGCTGGATATCGCAAACGATACCACTGTAAGGCTTAGGCTGGCCCACGAGGCGCACATGTTATCGCAGGTAGAGGTAAGGCAGGAGCGCATCCCTACCATTATCCAGTCGAAAGAACAGATGGATAAAACCGCCATTGCTGCTAATAGCGGCAAAACGCTGGGCGATATGCTGCAATCGGTAAACGGAGTGAACGCAATGTCTACCGGGCCTACGATCGCTAAGCCGGTGATCCACGGTTTACACAGTAACCGGATAGTTACACTGAATAATGGTATCCGGCAGGAAGATCAGCAATGGGGCGGTGAACATGCGCCTAATATTGATCCCTTCTTGGCAAACAATATCACCGTGATAAAAGGCGCTGCCAGCGTTCGCTATGGTACAGACGCCATAGGCGGTGTTGTATTGGTAGAACCGGCCCCTCTGCCGTCGAAGCCCGGTACTTCAGGTGAGCTTAACCTGGCCGGATTTAGCAATAACCGTATGGGCGTTGCTTCAGCCATGGTGGAGCATAATTTCAAGAATGTCCCCGAGCTAAGTATGCGCCTGCAGGGGACGTTCAAGAAAGGTGGTAACTATCGCGTTCCCGGTTATTGGGTTGATAATACAGGTGTTGAAGAAAGGAACTATTCTGCAGCTGCTGGTTGGCGCAAGCCGCACTACGGAGCAGAAGTGTTTTACAGCCACTTTGATACCGAATTAGGCATCTACACCGGTTCGCATACCGGCAACCTGAAAGACCTGGAAGCTGCCATTCACAGTTCAGTGCCACTGGTGCCTGCGGGGTTTACTTATGATATCGGTCGGCCAAAGCAAGATGTGGAACACGATCTGTTTAAAGCGAAGCTTTACGCCGATAATAGGCAGGGTGTTTGGAATCTCATTTACTCCTACCAGCATAACTTCAGGCAAGAGTATGACATCGTTCGCAAAGATGATGGACGGGCACAGCTGAACCTTACACTGAATACACAAACACTTAACTTAAACCTGGATCATAAGGCAATCGGTGGTGTGAAAGGACAGATAGGTGTAGATGGTATTTATCAAACGAACAATTTCCAAAATGGAGACAGGCTGTTTATTCCGACCTACAATTCATTGGGTGGCGCTGCATACCTTATAGAGCGTTATAGTAAAAATAACTGGACGCTGGAAGCCGGGGTGCGTTACGATAATCGCTCTTACGAAATGTTCAATGCAGAAGGGCCCAGCCAGCAGATCATACGGTATGCTTTCAACTACAATAGTGCATCGGCTACATTAGGTTTTCGCCAGCAGCTGAAACCAAACTGGCAGTGGAGCGCAACGTTGGCGAATGCATGGCGTGCGCCACAGGCCAATGAACTATTTAGTGCGGGCTTTCACCACGGAGCTGCGCGTATTGAGCTGGGAAATAAAAACCTTCGGCCAGAGCGTTCGTATAATCTGAACCTGGAGACGGAATACACCCGAAAGAAGTTGTCGGCAGAAGTGTCGTTGTATGGCCAGTATATACGCGACTATATTTTTCTGGAACCCGGTGCTGATGTGCTTACTATACGTGGTTATTTCAAAACCTTCCACTACCGCCAAACAAATGCTTTCCTGTATGGCAGTGATGTATCGGTAGGGTACAAATGGACAGAGCATTTTACCAGCACGGCAAAATTATCGTTATTGCGTGCGCGCGATCTTTCGGCCAACGACTGGCTGATACTGATGCCTGCTGACAGGGCATCGCTCAACGTGCGCTATGGATTTGAAATGGGTGAAGTTTTGCAGGAATGCTACGTTGCACTCAATGCGCGCTATATAGCGGAGCAGGTACGCATACCGTCGAATTTCGATGCGATAGACTATCCACGGCCGCCGGCAGCATATTTTGTTCCCGATGCAGAAGCTGGCACTCGTTTGCTGTTAGGAAAGCAGCCAATATATGTTAGTGTCGCGGTCACGAATATGTTCAATGTTAAATACCGTGACTACCTCGATGCATTCCGCTATTTCATCGATCAGCCGGGCCGCAACGTTGTGTTACGACTTCGAATGCCATTTTCTTTTATCAAAGATCAAACAAACTAAAAATGAGAACCAATATCATAAAGCCAATTTTACTCATCGCTTTTACATCGCTGGCTATGTCTGCCTGTGATAAGGGTGGAGAACCGGCAATACCGGTAGAGCAGGAGTTAATTACCACGGTCAAATTGCTCATCACCGACAATGCTGGATTTAACAAGACGTTTGCCTATAAAGTAGAAAACGGTTTGGGGGCAACAACACCAGGCGCAATAACCAAAGATGACGTTTTGCTTTCGCCCAATAAAGAATATAATGTGGAAGTGCAGTTATGGAACGATGGCGCGAACCCAGCGGATAATATTACAGAGGAAGTGATCTCTGAGAGTAACGCCCACCTGTTTCTTTTTGAATCAACGCCCGCCGCTCTCCTGACATTTGTTAATGGCAGTAAAGATGCCGCCAACATGCCGTTTAACCAAAGGATAGTATTTAAGACAGGAGAAGCCGGCGGTGGTGAATTGAGCGTAGTGTTAAAGCATAATCCGACCAATAAAGCAGCCCAGACTACGGCTGACGCCGGCGGCGAAACTGATGTCGATGTGAGCTTTCACATTAAGCTGCAGTAGTTTGGCAACGTTTTTGTGGCGACCATTTAAATTGTGAAAGGCCTGTAAATTTCTCGTTTACAGGCCTTTGATTTTTTCAAAAGATTGTATATTTATATGAACCAAAGTTTTTGTGATAATGGCAACCCTTATAGCCAAAGAAGAAATTCCTCAATACAGGATCGTTCCGGCATTCGTTGACAATTCTGCTCATTGGGAGAAGGAACTGAGCTATGCAGTGAGACTGGGTAATGAGTTCAAAGGCAAAACAAACATCACATTTGAAACCACACAGGGGCCCCGTAGCGTAAGTACCACCGTTTGGTCGGTTACAGACAACTACCTCCAGCTGAAAGGCGGCATGAGCATTCCGCTGAACAGCATTATTGAGGTGCATTTCTAAAGAAAGATCGGAATTCCTACTTCCCCGGATCATTAAAAACGACCCGGAGGGTGTGCATTTTATTTTATTAGAATCACATTTTTTTTACCTTTGCCTTCCGAATGTTATAAATATTTAATAGTTAAATATTTATATAATATATTACCGTTTCCTAAATAGTTATGAATCAGCAAGAGATTATCGGCAAAATCAATGCCTTTATGATAGAAGACTTTGAGGTGGATGAACAGGCCATAAAGCCTGAAGCTGATCTTAAAGCTACCCTGGATCTGGATAGCCTCGATTATATTGACCTCGTTGTAGCTATCGAGCAGAACTTCGGCTTTAAAGTAAAGCCTGAAGATTTTCAGCAAATGCACACTATCCAGGATTTTTACGACTACGTAACTAACCGCCTGCAGGCGCAAACAGCCTAATTATGCCTTCCTGGGAAGGACGTTCCAGAGGTACAACTTTAGGCTACAGCATTTTTATATGGCTCCTCAAAAAAGGCGGCCTGAAACCTGCGTACGCTTTACTTCACCTGGTGACGCCTTATTACAGGCTATTCGTTCCCAATGCAACGAAGCCGCTACGCTACCTCTATGAGCAGCGCCTGGGTTTTTCAAAGCGCGTGGCCAATAAACTAATAAAGAAGAACCTGATCATATTTGGCCAAACGATCATCGACAAAGTCGCCATTCTTTCAGGTATCAATCCTTTTGAGCATATCAATTTTGAAGGCACCGACAAAATAGCCGCTATGTTGGAAGCTGGAAATGGAGGACTTGTTGTAAGTGCGCATTTGGGCAACTGGGAGGTGGCGGGGCACATGCTCAAACGCATGAATACGAAGGTGAATATCCTGATGTATGACGGGGAAGGCGAGGAGATGAAGCAGTACATGGAGCAGTACGACAACAAGCGCTCTTTCAATATCATTTACATCAAGAACGATCTCTCGCATATTTATGAGATGTCGGCGGCGCTAAGAAGGAATGAACTCATCTGTTTGCATGCAGATAGGTTCCGCCCCGGTAACCGTACGATGGAACATGAGTTCCTGGGAGAGAAAGCGCTGTTCCCGGCAGGTGCTTTTATATTGGCTTCAAAGCTTAAAGTACCTGTGTGTTTTGTTTTTGGCTTTAAAGAGGGTAACTTTCGCTACCGGTACTACTCATATCCAGCTAAAACTTACGAAGGGAAGGGAACTACCGGCATGGAAGCGATGCTGCACGATTACGTGAATATACTGGAAGAAAAAGTGAAGCAATATCCTGACCAATGGTTTAATTACTATGATTTCTGGAAGCATGACTGATATAACCGCATATATACCGCAGCGGGCCCCTTTTGTAATGGTTGATGATGTTCTTGAAGCGAACGAAAAAGTATCAAAAACCAGTTTTGAAATAAAAGAAGGCAACCTGTTTGTTCAGGACGGGGTGTTCACTACACCCGGCTTGGTAGAGAATATGGCGCAAACGGTAGCTGCCGGTGCTGGCTACAATGCACAGCAGAAAGGCAAAGATGTGTCAGTAGGCTATATTGGCGCCCTTAAGAATTTGAAGATTGACAAGCTGCCGAAAGTAGGTGACACCATAGAAACGCAGGTTGAGTTTATACACTTCATAGCAAATGTTCACGTAGTGCAGGCCACGGTATTCAACAATGCCGAACCCATAGCCGGCTGCGAAATGAAAATATTTGTTCAACCCTAACCCGTCTCAGAGTTTGCAAACGCTTACACATACCACCGAACTGGAAGTGAAGTTCAGCGAGGCCGATCCGCTCGGTATCGTATGGCATGGTCATTTCATTCGTTACTTTGAAGACGGTCGGGAAGCCTTTGGTGAAGCGTATGGCATACGCTATCTCGATTTCTATCGCAGCAATATTGTTGTGCCCATAGTAAGTATACATTGCGACTATAAACGCATTTTGCGTTATGGGCATAAAATAAGATTAGAGACCACCTACCACGACAGTCCTGCGGCTAAGTTGATCTTTCACTACGCGATATACGATGCAAAGACCGACGAGCAGGTAGCTAAAGGTAATTCAACACAGGTGTTCATGGATAAGGAGAAAATGGAGCTGATGTTGACGCTGCCGCAATTTATGACAGACTGGAAAGAAAAATGGCTGAAAGGGTAGTGACACCGGTTTATGCAATAGCAACAAATATTGTTTCGGCGCTGGGTATGAACACAGCGGCCCACTGGAATGCAGTAACAGCAGGTCGTGTCGGCGTGAAACTCCATGAAGACGAGAGTTTGAGTGCATCACCATTTTATGCTTCAAAGCTCGATCCTTCGCAATGGCAGCTAGTGCAATCACAAACGCAAACCAAAGATCCACTTTCTCCATTTGAGCAGCTGGCGATATACTCGGCGAAGCAGGCTCTTGATAATTGTGATATTGATCTCGATAACACTGTTCTCATCCTGTCGACAACGAAAGGTAATATCGAATGGCTGGGACAAGTAGACGATGAGCGATTGTCGCTGTATACAAGTGCAGATATTATTTCGCGCCAATTAGGATTAATTACAAAACCTGTAGTTGTGTCGCATGCCTGCATATCAGGTGTAGTTGCGCTGCAATACGGAATGCGCCTTTTGCAGGGGGGGAAGTACAAATACGCGATCGTTGTTGGTTGTGACAGATTCTCACGTTTTGTGTTAAGTGGCTTTCAGTCCTTTCAGGCAATTGCTGATGAACCCTGCAAGCCGTTTGATGCTGAGAGGAAAGGCATTAACCTTGGAGAGGCTGCGGCTACTATCATCTTGTCTATTGACAATGAAAACCAGCCGCTGGCTAGGCTTGCTGCCGGAGCGACATCCAATGATGCTAACCATATTTCAGGTCCTTCTCGCACAGGAGAAGAATTGGCAATAGCCATAAACCGTTCGTTAGAAGAGGCGGGCATTTCTGCTTCTGCTATTGGTATGGTCTCGGCTCATGGCACTGCTACTTTATACAATGATGAGATGGAAGCGAAAGCGTTTGGATTGTCTGGAGTGGCACATGCCGGTGTACACAGCTTTAAAGGCTATGTTGGACATACTCTAGGTGCCGCCGGGATATTAGAAAGTGCTATGATCATCGAAGCGCTGCAACACCAGCAATTGATACCATCGCCGGGATTTGAATCATTAGGCGTGTCGCAAGAATTACACGTAACTACGCAAACGACACCCACTTCACTCAATTATGTTCTGAAAACTGCTTCAGGTTTTGGTGGCTGCAATGCAACCGCCGTTTGGGCAAAGGTTTAGTGTTTGCCTATTGCCTGCAGCGCTATCCAGCTAAATAGTCCAACACCGGTTTTCATTGCATTCTCGTCTATGTCGAAATGTGCATTGTGTACCGGTGCGGTGAATTTTTCGTCGTTGGTATTTGTACCGATTCTGAAGAAGCAGCCAGGCGTATTCAAAGTGTAAAAGCTGAAATCTTCAGCTGCCATGCGCATGTCTAGGACGTGCACATTCTCCACACCTACATATTCGCGAGCCCATGTTTCTGCAAAAGTCGTCAGCGTAGGGTCGTTGTATAGTGACGGGTAGCCTTGAGGTATTTCTACCTTTACTTTAGCTCCGTTGGCTTCGCATATTTGTTCCGTAATGTTCTTGATCCACTCGTGGGCTTTGTAGCGCCAGGTTTCATCCATGGTACGGAGTGTTCCCAATATCTCTACCTGGTCGGGTATTACGTTGGTAGCAAATCCGCCAGCAATCTTGCCAAATGTGAGTACAGAAGGAATCAGGGGATTTCCTTTACGCGATATTACTTGTTGGAGGTTAGTTATGACTTGAGCAGCTATCGCTATTGGGTCAACTGTTTGGTGGGGTAGCGCAGCATGGCCGCCTTTACCTTCTATGGTAATATATATTTCATCAGCGCTGGCCATGTATTGTCCCGCCCTGAAACCTGCAGTACCGCAAGGCAGGTGAGGATACACGTGCAGTGCAAAAATGGCATCCGGTTTAGGATTTTCCATCACGCCTGCTTCTATCATTAGGCTTGCGCCACCGGGGTGTTTTTCTTCGCCTGGCTGAAAGATGAGTTTTATGGTTCCTTCCCATTCATCGCGCAGTTCGTGCAGGATGCGAGCTGCACCCAGCAGGCAGCTGCTGTGCACATCATGACCGCACGCGTGCATTACTCCATCGTTTTTTGAACGATATGATACATCGTTCTTCTCGTATATCGGCAGCGCATCCATATCTGCACGCAGTGCAATGCATTTTTTGTTTGGATTCTTGCCGTGTATCAGGGCTACGATACCTGTTCCCGCAATACCCGTGTTATGCTGAATGCCCCAGCTGGTCAGCTTGTCGGATATGAAGGCAGACGTATTGTATTCCTCGAACGAGAGTTCGGGATTGCTATGTATATGGTGGCGGATGGCCTGAACTTCTGGAAAATATTGCTCTGCTTTTTCGCGGATGCGGTTAATCATCTTTCAATGTGTTTATAACAATGATATCGGGAACGATCATGCTGGGGCTATACAGTGTGCTTACCTGGTCGTATAGTTTTTCAGCTTCTGCGCGTGTGCGGAAGTCGCCAACCTTGACACGGAATTGTGGTTGCACATAGGTCATATATGTACGGACGCCGGGGAAGCGGCGCATGAAATCTATTTTGGTCTCGGTAGCAATGGTACGGTCGTTGCCATTATATATCTGTACCCTGAAGCCCCGTCCCGAACGGATGGAGCCAACGTGTACGTTGTGGTGCTTTTTTTCGAGTATGGCCAGTCTTGGGTCAGCATGAACGATGACGCCATTGGCAATTTCCTTGCTATCCGCATTCTCTTCCACCTTTATCTGGGCTTGCGTGGTTGCAGATGCCAGGAGTAAAATGATCACTATGTAACAAATCCTCTTCATTAGGGCTCTAACTCTTTGCTTTCTTTAACTATGTCTATGCTTGCAGAACAACCCAGGCGGTCAGCGCCCGCATCTACCAGTTGTTTTGCGAGCTTAAAGGTACGTATTCCTCCCGACGCCTTTATGCAGATACTGGCAGGCAGTTGTTTTCGCATTAATTGCACTGCGTGTACAGTAGCGCCCATTTCAGCATAACCGGTCGAGGTTTTGAGAAAGTCGGGCTGTAACGGTGCATAAAGCTCGCAGCATTGTACCAATTCTTCGTCAGTCAATACACCGCTTTCCACAATGATCTTGACAGTTTTACCAGCTGCATGTGCCAGCTCGATGCAGACCTTTGCTTCTGCCTCAAGGCATTGCCAGTCTTGCGCTTTTACGGCCAGTACATTATGTACAATATCCAATTCGTCCGCACCATCGGCAATTGCCTGCTTTATTTCCTCAAGCTTTGCGCTGGTTGCATTGTAGCCAAATGGAAAACCGATTACTGTTGCCAGCTTTACATTGCTTTCACCTAACAGTTGTTTGGCTAATGAAAGAAAGTAGGGTGGTATACAAACAGCAGCGAAGCCATGGGTAATGGCTTCGCTGCAAAGTTTTTCTATGTCTGCCTGTTTTGTAGTTGGCTTTAGAACAGTGTGGTCTATATAAGGCGCAATATCAAAAGCCATAGGCGGCATTAAATGTTCTTAATGATCTCAGTTGCAAACTCGCTGGTCTTCAGCAGCGTAGCATCGTGCATCAGGTTGTAGAAGTCGATGGTAACGCGTTTGCGCATGATGGTAGTTTTCAGACCTTGCAGAATGCATTCGGCAGGTTCGTGCCAGCCCATGTATTCCAGCATCATTACACCGCTCAGTAGCAGAGATGATGGGTTCATCGTATCTGTATTCGCAAAGCGTGGTGCAGTACCGTGTGTAGCTTCAAACACAGCATGGCCGGTATTGTAGTTGATGTTGGCGCCAGGTGCGATACCGATACCACCAACAGCTGCAGCCAGTGCATCAGAAATATAGTCACCATTCAGGTTGAGGGTGGCAACGATAGAGTAGTCTTGCGGAGCCAGCAGTATCTGTTGCAGGAAGTTGTCGGCGATCACGTCTTTGATGATCAGCTTGCCGTCAGCCTGTGCTTTCTTGATCTCTTTATTAGCTTCGTCCTCGCCACGCTCTTTCTTTGCAGTTTCCCACTGTTCCCACGTGTACACTTTATCGCCAAATTCACGAACAGCCAGCTGATAACCCCAATTCTTGAAGCCACCTTCAGTGAACTTCATGATGTTGCCTTTGTGCACCAGGGTAACTGAAGGCTTGCCATGTTCCAGCGCGTATTCGATAGCCGCACGTACCAACCTTTCTGAACCGTCTTTCGATACCGGCTTGATGCCTAATGAAGACGTCTCAGGGAAACGAATATTTTTCGCAGCGCCCAGCTCTTCGAGGAAAGCAAGCAGTTTTTTTGCTTCCGGAGAATCGTTTTTGAATTCGATACCGGCGTAGATATCCTCAGTGTTCTCACGGAAGATCACCATGTCTACATTCTCAGGGTGTACTACCGGAGAGGGTACGCCATGGAACCATGATACCGGGCGGAGACAAACATACAGGTCAAGCTCCTGGCGCATCGCCACGTTTAACGAACGGATACCTCCACCGACAGGTGTGGTCAGAGGACCTTTGATCGAAACGATGTATTCGCGTGCAGCATCCAGTGTAGCAGCAGGCAACCATTCGCCGGTTTGATTGTAGGCTTTTTCACCCGCCAGAATTTCTTTCCACTCAATGCGGCGGGTACCATTGTAGCATTTTTCTACAGCATGGTCCAGCACTCGTTTACTCGCACTCCATACGTCAGGACCAATACCGTCACCTTCGATAAAAGGAATAATAGGGCAGTCGGGAACATTCAATTTACCATTGGCGCCCATTGAGATCTTCTGTGGTGTCATAGCCAGTTTTTTGAATTAGATGCGCGCGAAGCTACACAAAAAACAAGCATGCAAGAAGTCTGTTGACATCTTTTAACTCAACTGTTATACATATTGTCTTTGTGAATATTTGCGACTATTCTTTACCCCTATCCAGTGTAAACCCGAATGAAGATCCAACATTGAGTGTACTGCGCACGGTGACCTGGTGGCCATGTGCTTCAATGATGTGTTTCACAATGGCAAGTCCCAGGCCAGTACCACCTATGGTACGGCTGCGGCTGCGGTCGGCGCGGTAGAAGCGTTCGAAGATGCGGGAAATATGCTCTTCGCCAATGCCAGGCCCGTCGTCCGAGATCTCGGTGTATACGTGCTTATCGTCCACGATATAACTGCCGGCGATCACTGTTCCGTTATCGTGCCCGTATTTGATGGAGTTTTCTACGAGGTTGACCAAGACCTGCTTGATCTTCTGCTTGTCAGCATACACGGCAAGCGGACGTTCGGTGCCTTTTTTAAATTGAAGATGGATGTTCTTTTCCTTAGCTCTTAGGGTCAGTTCTTCGTATACGTCTTTTATCAGGTCCTGGATCACGAATGACTCCTGCACTAATGGTATACGGCCAGACTCGAGTTTTGATATCTCGCCAAGGTCGTCAACGAGACGAACCAGGCGTTCTGTGCCTTTGGACGCATTGTTCAGGAATTTCTTGTTTACATCCGGATCGTCTATGGCGCCACCAAGCAGGGTGTCGATGTAGCCCTGCACGGTAAATATCGGTGTGCGCAACTCGTGGGCCAGGTTCATCAGGAACTCTTTACGGAATTGTTCATTTGCCTGCAGTGTTGCGATCTCATTGCGTTTTTGCAAAGCCCATTTCTGAACGTCGTCACTCACTTCTTCTATAGACTTCCGGGGAAGGAGGTTCTCGTAAAAGAATTCCTCCTTTTTGGTAGCCTTGGTATGATAGATGAATTTGTAGATCAGCTTGATCTTACGGTAGATGAAGCGCTGCAGCGTATAGTAATATAACGAATAGGTAATGATAAACGTTATAGCAAACACTACCAACGGCATGTACCATTGCGGCCGTAGCGTAAGACTTAACAGCGCATTCGAGCTCGAAATGATCAGGGCAGTGAACAGTGATAACAGCCGGGGTGAGGGACTTTTGCTTCGTAGTACCGACATTGTACTAAACTACGGCATTTCAAACTTATATCCTACGCCCTTTACTGTGGTAATCAGGTCGATGCCCACTTTCTGACGGATCTTACGGATATGCACGTCGATAGTGCGGTCGCCTACTATTACATCTGTGCCCCAGATGCGCTGCAGTATTTCATTGCGGAGGAATACGCGGCCCGGTTTTGAAGCCAGCAGCGCCAGCAGTTCAAATTCCTTTTTAGCCAGTAAAATTTCCTGCTCCTGGTAGTTTACCGTGTACTTGGTTTTGTTGATCTCCAGGTCACCGAACACCAGTTTTTGTTCCTGTTCGTCTTCTTTACGGAAGCGACGTAGGGCAGCGCTGATACGGGTTGCCAGCAATTCCGGCTTTATTGGTTTAGAGATGTAATCATCAGCTCCTGTTTTCAGTCCTTCTATCTCCGAACGCTCGTCGCTGAGGGCGGTGAGGAAGATGATGGCTGTCTGCTCAAAGTCGGGCATTGCCCTGAGTTCTTTGATGGTTTGGATGCCGTCTTTGTTTGGCATCATCACGTCGAGCAGTATCAGGTCTGGGCGAAAGTCGCGTGCTTTCCTGATAGCTTCGACACCATCTTTTGCTGTAGAAATGAGGTATCCCTTTCCTTTGAGGTTATAGCTGATAAATTCAACTATATCCGGCTCGTCGTCTACGATCAATATTTTGCCTGGTAATGTATCCATAAGTCCCTGAAATCCGGCACAATATTAGGACAGTGCCAGTGAACTAAAAAGGGATGCATATTACCTTATTGTTAAGATAACGATGCATCCCTTTAAAGTTACGGATTTTACTTCAGGAAGACTCTGCCTTCGCCTATTTTATAGCCTTCGTGGAAGAGCTGGATGTTATAGGCACCGCGAGTGTAGTCGTTCTCCTGGTTCCAGTCTACGATCACATCTCTTACCGGCTGATTTTTTATGAGCTCGATCTGTTTTAGCAACGTATAATTCAGCGATTGTCCATCGGCTGCTGTCGTTACGCCGGAGCCATAAGCTGCATTGCTGAGTACATTGCCATCAGGGCCGGCTATACGCAGGAATATTTCTTTCCTTCCGCTTTCGGCTATACGGTTCTCATCAATGTCGAAATTGATGCGCAACACGTCGGTTTTGCGTGCTTTTTCAGTCTCTCTGATCTTGCGGCCGCCCCTGCGGATATCGATCGGCGTCATCCTGATATTTGAAGCATGCAATACGCCACCCAGTTTCACTTTTTGTGTCAGGGCTACGTTTTGCGTTACAGCAGTATCGCGTTCGCGGGCCAGAGATACATTCGACTCAGTGAGCTCGGTGTTTTGTTGCTCCAGTTCCGCAATGCGCTCCTCATAGGTTTTAACCTTAGAGTTTAACGTTGCGATCAGGCGTTTGGCGCGGCCCAGGTCGGCAGCAGAGGCATTTTTGTCCTTAACGATGCCGTCGATCTGCCTTTTCAGCCTGGCTACTTCGCTGTCCCTGTCATTCAGCATGCTGTCCATTTGGGCGTTTTTAGACACCAGTTCGTCCAGGCGAACCAGGGCAGCGTTGTACTCGGTCTCAACGGCGCGGCGTGAGGAGTCGGACGATGCGAATTGTATTTCTGCATCTTCTTTTTGCTCTACTACTTTGCTTCGATTTAAAAACAATACGATGTTTGAGATCAGTAGTAGGGCGATGATCGCGATGTAGATCCACGTATTGTTCCGCTTTGGCGGAGTAGGGTTTGGTGGTAAAGATTGTTCAGAAGATCTGTTTGTGTCCTGATTCATAAGATTACCAACTTTTTTTTATGTTAGATTGCAAATATAATCACCTAGCTGAATGGAAGAACTGAAACATATACTTTTCATTGACATAGAAACTGTGTCGATGTTTCCCGATTTTGAGCAGCTCAGCGACCGGCTGAAAACCGAGTGGGAAAAGAAAGCAAAGTATTTAAAAAGCAGTACAGTTGAAAACGCCTCGGCCTCAATACTTTTTGAAGAGCGGGCTGCCATTTTTTCGGAGTTTGCCAAGGTGGTGTGCATAGGTTTTGGTAGCTTTCACAAGCACGACGGGGAGTGGAGAATGCGCCTAAAAGCACTCACCAACAACGATGAAAAAGTTTTGTTAAATGATTTTTGTGAGGTCCTGACGAGGTTCGGAGAGTACTATCCGGGCCTGAAATTCTGCGGACATAACATAAAAGAGTTTGATATTCCATTCCTGTGCAGGCGCATGCTTATTAATGGGATGGGACTGCCCGACTGTATGCAGCTAAGTGGCAAAAAGCCTTGGGAGATAGGCCATATAGACACGCTGGAAATGTGGAAGTTCGGTGATTATAAACATTATACTTCGCTGGCTTTGCTGGCCGAAATATTGGGGATACCTTCGCCAAAAGAAGACATTGACGGTAGCATGGTGGGAGATGTGTACTGGAAACAGGGCGATCTGGAAAGGATCGGGAAGTATTGTATGCAAGATGTGCTGACTTCGGCAAGGGTTTATCTTAGATTGAAGGGTTTCAGCGATGTTCATCCTGAGCCTGTTTTTGTGAACGATTAGTATGACGGCAGAATTTAAGAAATTAATGCAATCGCTACAGGCGCGCCAGTTTTCGCCTGTATACCTTATTGACGGAGAGGAACCGTATTATATCGACATGATAACCAGCTTCTTTGAGGACAAGATACTGGATCCTGCCGAGCGTGATTTTAACCTGATGGTATTATACGGCAAGGATGCAGAGTGGGTGGATGTAGTAAACTCCGCCAGGCGTTTCCCGATGTTTGCCGAGCGCCAGGTGGTTATTGTGAAAGACGCAGCCCAGATGAAAGGCTTCAACGAACTGGCTGGTTATCTTGAAAATCCTGCACCAACAACTATTCTGCTGTTGGAACACAGGTTCAAGAAAGCGGATGGCAGGAGTAAGGTAGTGAAGTATGCAAAGGAAAAGGGTGTTCACTTCACTTCTGATAAGATCAAGGACGAGGCTGTGCCGAACTGGGTGCAGAATTATGGCCATAGCATAGGTTTTGAAATACAGGAGCGCGAAGCGCAGATACTGGCTACTTACCTGGGTAATGATCTGCAGAAGATCGTAAATGAAGTAGAGAAGGTACGTATAAATGTACCTGAGGAGAAGGTGTTATCTGCAGGGCTCATACAGAAATATATTGGCGTCAGCCGGGATTATAATGTGTTTGAATTCCCCGAAGCATTGACCAGTGGCGATAGGGACAAACTGTATCGCATGTTGTCCTATTTCATTGCCAACCCCAAGTCGGCGCCCATGGTGCTGATCGTTGGCTCCTTTTATTCGCATTTCAACCGCCTATACCAGGCGCATTTCCTGCAGGGTAAGAATGATAAAGAAATGGCCGCAGCCCTGGGTATTTATCCAAGTCGTGTACGCGAGATCATGGCAACTGCAAAACGCTGGCCCCTGGCAAGGGTAGAGTATTGCCTGATGCTTTTAAGCAAATACAGCACTAAAGCTGTGGGTATAGACAGCAATGTTCACGATAGTGAATTGCTGAAGGAAATGATCGGTAAGATGGAAATAGCTTAAGCGTTTAGAATGCGTTTTGCTGCCTCTCTGTCTTTGTGCAGCTGCTCTTTTAAGACGTCTACCGAGGGAAATTTCTGCTCATCACGCAGGCGTTCTACAAATACCAGTTCCAGCTTCTGGTCATAAATGTCTTTGTCGAAGTCGAACAGGTGTGCCTCGATATGAAGTACGACATCCTTAGTTACGGTTGGCCTGAAGCCAATATTCAGCATGCCTTTAAACTCCTGTTCGTTCCAGTTGGCCAGTATCGCATACACCCCGTTGGCTGGTATTAGTTGTTCAGGATCTTCAGGTAGCAAATTGGCAGTAGGGTAGCCGATAGTACGTCCCAGTTTAGCCCCTCCGGTTACGTGACCTGACAGGCTGTAGTGCCTTCCAAGCATGGTTGCAGCCTCAGCTACATGTCCCTGTTCCAACGCTGTGCGGATCTTGGTAGAGCTAACCGCGGCCTCGTCTATAAGCTGGGCGCTTATCTCAAATACATTATAGCCGTAGTCAGATGAGAACTTTTTCAGCAAGTCGATGTTACCCGTACGATCGTAGCCAAAATGGTGGTCGTAGCCGATTACTATGCTCTCTGGTTGAAATTTCTTCACCAGGAAGTCTTTGATATACTGTTCTGCAGTCAGGTTGCTGAAATCGCGGGTGAAAGGAACCACTACAATATGCTCGACCCCTTCTTTCGATACCAGCTCGAGTTTCTCACTTAGCGGGGTGAGCAGTTTCAGCGGCACATTGGGGAATATCAGCTTGCGGGGATGGGGCTCGAAGGTCAGTAACACACTTTCCCCATTCACAGCCTTTGCGTGTTCCACCACTTCTTTCAAAATGGTTTTATGACCGAGGTGAACACCATCGAAAGTGCCGATAGTGATCACCGCGTTCTTAAATGCAGGTAGCTCGTCTGTGTTGAAGAAAACTGCCATGGTTTTATTGTATGCCCATCAATATCTCGTAGAAGCGATAAGAGTCTTCGAAAGTATTGTACAGCGGCACAGGAGCAATACGTATCACGTTTGGTTCGCGCCAGTCGGCTACAACACCATTCTCAGTCAGCTTGTCAAACACTTCCCTGCCGCGCTCCTTGAATAGTAGCGACAGCTGGCAACCACGACGCTTTGGATCAGTCGGAGTAATGATCTCAAAAGGAAGGTGGGTAACCTGCTTTAAGAGGTATTCCGTGAAGCCGGTAAGCTTTTCGCTTTTTGCACGCAGCGCTTTCATGCCCACTTTGTCGTAGATATCAAGCGATGCATTATGCGCCACCATATTGAATACAGGGGCGTTACTCATTTGCCAGCTACCTGCATTCTTTTGTGGAAAGAAACCCTTTTCCATTTTGAAACGGTCCTTCTCATCGTTACCCCACCAGCCGCCAAGTCTGAAGATATTTGGGTTGCTAGCGTGTTTCTCATTGACGAAGATACCACCCACGCCACCGGGGCCTGAGTTCAGGTATTTATAAGAACACCAGCAAGCAAAGTCAATGTTCCAATCGTGCAACCTCATTGGAATGTTGCCGACAGCGTGTGCCAGATCAAAGCCTGCATAAGCACCAACCTTGTGTGCTGCAGCTGTGATCTGCTCCAGGTCGAAGAACTGACCGGTATAGTAGTTCACACCACCAAACATCACCAGCGCCAGAGAGTCGCCGGCTGTTTCAATGGCCGATAATATGTCATCCTCCTCAATAATATAGGCACCTTCGCGAGGCTTTATTTCGATGATCGCATCAGCAGGGTCATAGCCATACATACGTACTTGTGTTTCCACAGCATACTGATCTGAAGGGAACGCGCCAGCTTCCATGATGATCTTATACCGGCCGTCTTTGGGACGGTAAAAAGAGATCATCAGCAAATGCAGGTTTACTGTCAATGTATTTGTGGCAACGACCTCATCTTTACTAGCGCCAACGATCTTAGACAACCTTTCTGAAAACAAGTGATGGTAAGAAAACCATGGGTTGCGTGCCTGGAAATGACCTTCTACGCCATATTTTGCCCAATCGTCCAGTTCGGCCTGCATCAGGTAGGCAACACTTTTGGGTTGCAGCCCCAACGAATTTCCACAGAAATAATGCACATCTCTGTCATTGTGGCGTGGGAAAAGGAATCTCTCTCTAAAAGAATATAATATGTCTACCTGGTCCTGGTCGCGTGCGTAATCAAGCGTTGCTTCGTATGCCTGCATCTATTGATGTTTGGCTGCAAAAATAACTGACATTGTTAAAGTTTCGCAAAACACTTTGGTAATCTTTAACATATAGCATCTTCTGGCATGTTCTTTTTGTTGAGTTCGATACAACACAACTATTTATGAAGAAAGTATTATTGTTTTTTGCTTTTACGGCACTGGGTATTGGAATGGTAAACGACAGCTATGCACAACGCGGCAAAATAGGTTTGGGGCTTCGTGCTACTCCTGATGGAGGTGGCTTTACTGGTAAGTTTTTTATTGACCCCAACCTGGCTATAGAAGCACAAATGAATGCGGGCGGTGTTTTTGGTTTGGAAGGCGAAAGCTTTAATGTGGTCGGCCTTGCAGAGTATCACATCACATTACCTGATCCGTCCTGGCGTATATTCTTTGGCGGTGGTATGCACTTCGGTGTGTGGGACCGTGGCCGTTGGTATAGCAATCGCGAAGGACGCTGGGTTGACGACCATGAAGGTATCTTTGGTATTGATGGCATTGGTGGAGTTGAATACAATTTCAAGAACATACCGCTGGGCTTGAGTGCAGATTTTAAACCTGCCATCAACTTCCTGAGCGACGTCGATTTCTTTCCGCACAACATGTTTGGTGTTGCCGGAAGGTTTTACCTAAACAGGTAATGGTTAGCTAATATCGAATTGTGAACGCCGGCGATGCCGGCGTTCGTTTTTATATGATACAGAACCATTACTTTTGATTAAAATTTGCAACTCATGAAAAAAGGTACTCTTGTTATTGTAATACTACTTGCCATATTGATGATAGGCGGTTGCATGACCTGTAACCTGCAAAAAACATTGGTGAACCAAGATGAAAATGTAAAATCCAAATGGGGAGAAGTGCAGAACCAGTATCAACGCCGTTCAGACCTGGTACCTAATCTTGTGGCAACAGTAAAGGGTGCAGCTGCACACGAAAACAAAACCTTGACAGATGTGATCAATGCCCGCGCCAAGGCAACTTCTATACAAGTAGATCCTGATAACCTGACACCTGAAAAGGTACGTGAGTTCCAACAGGCGCAAGGAGAGCTAAGCGCAGCGCTGGGACGACTGATGGTGGTATCAGAAGCTTATCCTCAGCTGCAGGTGAACCAAAACTTCCTCGCACTGCAAGATCAGCTGGAAGGTACAGAGAACAGGATCACTGTAGCACGCAAGAACTATAATGATGCAGTGCAGGAGTACAACGTACAGGTGAGAACCTTCCCGAACAACATATTTGCCGGTATGCTTGGTTTTGAAAAACGCGGCATGTTTGAGGCAGAGCAAGGCGCACAAAAAGCACCGCAGGTTCAATTCTAGATTTATGGGATTATTCCGTAAAAAAAAGCCACTACTTCCTCCTGAAGACCAGGAGAAGGTAGTGGTTTGTATACAAGATGCCGAAAGCAAAACGACTGGTGAGCTTCGGGTATTTCTTGAAAGCCGCTGTGCCTACGTGGATGCCATGGATCGTGCAAGGGAGCTATTTGCTGGCTTGCGTATGCACGAGACGGAGCGCCGGAATGCAGTATTGGTGTACATGGCCATAGACGATCAACAGTTTGCAATCATGGGTGATGAGGAAATATATAAGCAAGCTGGTGGTCCGTTGTTTTGGCATAATGCCGCCGAACAGTTTAAAGCTTACCTGAAAGAAGGTAAACTGGCTGATGGTCTTTGTGTTTGCGTTAATGAGCTGGGTAAAGCCCTGGCGCAGCATTTTCCGTACGATCCTTCAATTCCTCATAATGAGTTGCCCGACGAAATAGTTTTTGGTAAATGATGATAGAGCTTAAGCCTGTTTTTTCAAGATGTGTGTTAGCGCTATGGGCATTGCTCGTGGTTTCATTGCCTGTGCTTGCACAAAGCGATAAGGATTTTCCAGCAAAGCCAAGCCCAGCAAGGTTAGTCAATGATCTGGCCGGTGCTATGAGCCCTGGTGAACAGGCTCAGCTTGAGCAAAAGCTGGTGGATTTTGATAAAACTACATCGACGCAGATAACGATCGTAACAATCAAAAATCTTGGTGGTTATGAGATAGCGCAATATGCTGTAGAGCTTGGCAATCGTTGGGGTGTAGGTCGCAAAGGCAAGGATAACGGTGTTCTGGTATTGGCTTCGCTTGATGACAGAAAGGTTAACATCTCAACTGGCTATGGTCTTGAAGGCGCGCTGACTGATGCGACCAGCGGTCGTATTATCCGCAATGAGATCGTCCCGCAATTCAAGAAAGGGAATTACTATGAAGGTTTCAGTAGGGCAGCTGACGCAATTATAGCGGCTACTAAAGGAGAATATACCAACGAAGAAGGCGATGCTGATAGAGGTGATGGTAAAGGTGGCTTCCCGATAGGGCTTATCATCTTCATTGTTATCATCTTATGGTTGGCCAGTCGGGGCGGTGGTGGTCGCGGTGGCGGCGGCTACATGAGTCGCAGAGGCTATCGTGGCTGGGGCGGACCATTTATCGGAGGTGGTTTTGGTGGCGGCAGCTTTGGTGGCGGAGGCTGGAGCAGCGGTGGCGGTAGTAGCGGTGGTTTTGGAGGCTTCGGTGGCGGCAGTTTCGGTGGCGGCGGTGCCAGCGGAAGCTGGTAGAAATATCACTAAAATTTAACGTGGCTGTTCAGATTCACCCGCAATAATTTCGATTACTTCGTCGTTAGGTAGATCGCTAAGAAACTCTACCTAAACCGATGATGCGGGCGACCCTCTTCTTGCTACTTTCTGTATTGCTATTCAGCCTGCAACTGGATGCACAACAGGCTCTTTGGGTGACGCAACTGGCCGGCGTAGGCGATGCCGACAGCCGCGCATGTCGAGTAGCTCCCAATGGTAATGTTTACCTGGCAGGTAGCTTCTCGGGCACAATGGATCTGAATCCATCTCCTTCTGTTTATAATGTTACCAGCAATGGCCAACGCGATATCTTTCTTGCATGTTATTCTGCGGGTGGCGCTTTCATTTGGGGCTTTAGCATTGGCGGCGCTGATAACGATGTTGTCAAGAACCTTGCGGTAGATGCAAATAGTAATGTTGTTGTCGTAGGGCAATACCGTGGCTATGGCATCGATTTCAATCCAGGCGCCGGCGTTAAAAATCTGAACTCTGTTGGTATTGCCGATGGGTTTGTAGCAGTCTACAGTAACAGTGGCATTTTTAAGTGGGCAAATACCATCGGTGGTACCACCGAGTATGATGATGCTCAATCAACAGTTGTCGATCAATCGGGAAATATCTATGTAGCGGGGAACTTTCACAGCGTTATGGATATTGACCCAAGTCAAGCAGTAAGCAAATTCTTAAATAGCAGCTTTGGCACTGCATTCCTAATCAAATACAATTCATCCGGCCAGCTGATATGGGGATTCAATTTTGCAGGAGGTGGTAACGCCGGAGTAGACAATGCCGTATGGGCTATGCAGACAGATAATAAAGGTTTCCTCTACCTTGGCGGTTGTTATACAGGTAATAGTGATTTTGATCCATCATCATCCGTCGCGTCGTTGACGGCAAGTGGTGTGCACGACGGGTTTATTGCTAAGTATAGTACCGACGGCATTTTTCAGTTTGTAACAGACGTAAAAGGAGCTGCCAGTGAACAGGTGATCGACCTCGTTCTTGATGACGGCGACATATACTCAGTAGGTTACACCGAAAGCAATTCCATGAAATTCAGTGGGACTACAGGTACGGTCTCAAGGCCTTCTGGAAGCGATAAGGCGAACATATTTGTTGCACGGTATGATAACAATGGTGAGGTTAAGTGGGGGCATATTTTCGGTGGAACTGATGTTGATTTCGGGTGGGGCATAGCTGTAGCAAACGGGTTTGTTTATTGCACGGGTTATTTTCAGAATGGGGTAGATTTCGATCCATCAGCGAATACAGGGAACCTTTCTTCCAATGGTAAGAATGATATTTTCCTGGCGCGTTACGATCTAGATGGAAATTATATATGCTCGTTCAATATTGGTGATGCGGGAAATGACAATGCTTATAAGCTTGCTGCTGACCCCTCTGGCAATCTCTACATTTGCGGCTATATATCTCCCGGCAATGTCGATTTTGCGCCATTCTCTTCAATCCTTAATATGAGCAGTACCGGCGGTACCGATGTGTTCCTGGCAAAATACGATTGGAGCAATGCATATAATCCACCATCGGGATACCTGGTAGGGGATACTGTATGCGAAGGGGATGAAGTCTTTTTGCAGTTTATAGCTACATCGGGTTCCGGACCATTTAGGATCACTTATACAGATGGCACAACAGTGTTTACAGAATCCATTTTGGAGAGTGGAGAAAAATTTGCTGTTCCGGGAGGGCGTGCCAGTAAGTCTAAGCAGTACAAACTCACTCGAATAAAAGACAATTCGCCATGCACACCTCCCGGTGAGCCGAACTCAAACGCCAGTATCTGGGTTAATCCAAAACCTTATGTAGAGGTTAGTAACGATACAACTGTATGTCCCGGAGCCTCTATTCAACTATCTGGAGGTGGTGGTGTGAAATATCTTTGGATCCCTTCGACGGGACTGTCGGATGATAAGAGTTCGAAGCCATTGGCAACAGTACATGAGACGACGAAATATAAACTCGTCGTTACAAACGAATACGAATGCGCTGATACAGGCGTCGTCACTGTGTCGATAAGGCCGGCTGATTTTAAGGTAAAGGAGATCAATGATGTGTGTATTGGTGACACCATACAGCTGAGTGCTTCTGGCGGCGATGTATACCTATGGTCGCCTGTAGATTCGCTTTCTGTTGGTAATAATCCACTTCCATATGTATGGGTGAAAAAAAGCTGCGATTACATAGTGTATATTAAAGACACTGTTTGTGGCCGTGAAGCCACGTTGAAAGCGAGGGTTGAAGTACATCCATTGCCGGATGTACAGATATATATAGCAAAGGACATGGACTGCGGTCTTGACTATGCGCAGCTGGGTGCAACCGGTGCCTTGACTTATAGCTGGCAGCCCTCAGAAAGCCTGACGGATCCTCAAGCACAATTTACTCATGCCCGGCCAACGGCAAATACGGTATATATAGTATCGGGCACAGATAACTGGAGCTGTCAGAACTTTGATTCTGTTGAGATCAAAGTGTTTACCGGTAAAGGCCGGTTGTTTGCCCCCGATGCCTTTACGCCTAACCTTGACGGCAAAAATGACTGCTATCGCGTTCATATACCCGGAGAGGTTACGAACTACGAGCTCTCGATCTCGAACCGCTGGGGACAGGAGGTATTCCACTCCAACAATTTTTCGCAGTGCTGGGATGGCACTGTTGGAGGGCAATTGGCTGAGTTAGGGACATATTTTTATTTCTACAAGGCTAGGTCGAGTGTGTGCGACGATCTGTTTGGAAAAGGCTCGCTACAGCTTATAAGGTAGTTTTTTATCATTTGTATGCTGCTGGGCTAACTGTCATTTTATTTGAATGGTGGTTGCCCCTTTGGGCATTTATTCACTACCTTTGCCCAACTTTTCAAATTATTCCGGATAATGTTGCGTGAAGCCCGTATCAGAGCTAAATGGCACTTGTTCTTATTATCTCGCCTTAGGGATTATGCCCAGCTGCTGAAACCCAACCTGAGTATTATGGTTGTTTTCTCTAGCGTAGTGGGCTATCTACTAGCTCCGGGTGTACAGTTCAACTGGTTGAATGTTGTCATCCTGTTTGTAGGTGGCGTACTTGTTACGGGTGCAGCCAATACCATCAATCAAATACTAGAGCGTCACAGCGATGCGTTTATGAAACGCACGATGTCGCGTCCTATGCCTGATGGCCGTATGGGTACTGGTGAAGCCTGGGCTCTTGCTGTTGTTGCAGGGGTATCTGGAGTCTGGTTGCTGGGCCATTTTTTCAACCCACTTGCTGGTTTGCTCAGCCTTATTTCTTTGCTGTTATACGCCTTTGCTTATACGCCGATGAAAAAGATCCACCCGGTGGCGGTGCTTATCGGGGCGATCCCTGGTGCATTACCTCCGCTTATAGGCTGGGTAGCTGCTACTGGTAGCCTGGGTATAGGTGGCTGGATACTTTTCATGATCCAGTTCTTCTGGCAGTTTCCACACTTCTGGGCAATTGCTTGGGTAGGATACGAAGATTACCTGAAAGCAGGTATCCGCATGTTGCCTTCCAATCAGGGAAGAACTCGTTTTACTGGTCTGCAGTGCATGTTCTATAGCATAGTATTGGTACCAATGGCTATTATGCCACGTATGGTAGGCATCACTGGTAATGTTGGTATGTGGGTCACAATGGCTTGCGGTGTGTTCTACTTCATTGCGTCTGTTTACTTTTATATACACAACGATCATAAATCGGCTAAAAGAGTGATGTTCTCGTCGTTCATATACCTGCCAGTTGTGTTGTTAGCTTTATTGTTTGATAAACTTTAATTTTTCTTGATTATGGAAGGGGCCGTTTCATCAGTGCAGAGAAAGAAAATTCACCCGCACAAATTTGCTTTATGGATAGCTATTGCCAGCATCGTAATGATGTTTGCAGGGCTAACAAGCGCCTACATTGTACGTCAGGCACAAGGTAACTGGAAGACGTATTCGCTTCCGAACACTTTCTGGATATCCACCGTGGTGATACTGATGAGCAGTGGCACTATGATGATGGCGGTAAAGGCATTCAAACAACGATATATGCCACGCTACCGTATGCTGATGATCGTTACGCTGATACTTGGGTCACTATTCGCCTTATTGCAATACATTGGTTTCGGGCAGTTGAATGATAGCAACATCCATTTGAACGGCAATCCTAGTGAATCCTTTCTGTTTATTATTGCAGGATTACACTTATTGCACATTGCGGGTGGCATTATTGCATTATTAATTGTATTTTACCGCGCCTCTAGAACAAAGGTGAAAATTTACAATGCTACCGGGCTTGAAATAGCAGCCACCTACTGGCACTTTATGGATGCATTGTGGATTTATTTATTTGTGTTCTTTCTGGCAAATCAATAAAGTATTTTCGAAATTCGCACCCAAATTCACAGCAACAGTAACTTAAATTAATTTATGGCACATTCAGCTACAGCAGCAGCGGAAACAAAAGTATGGGGTGGTGGACGCTCACCGTTTAACGTGAGCTACGGGAAGATGATGATGTGGTTTTTCCTGCTCTCAGATGCGTTCACGTTTGGCGCATTCCTTATCTCTTACGGTACTACGCGTTTCTTTAGCGCTGTATGGCCAGATCCTAACCACGTATTCCACGCATTCCCGTTCATGGGCCATGCAAACCTGCCGCTTCTGTTTGTGAGCTTGATGACCTTCATCCTGATCATGTCGTCGGTAACGATGGTACTGGCAGTACATGCGGGTCACTACGGCGATCGCAAAGGCGTTATCAAATGGTTGCTGTTCACCATTATCGGTGGTATCTGCTTCCTTAGCTGCCAGGCATGGGAATGGACGCACTTGCATCATCAAGGTGCATGGTGGGGTTCTTTCACAGACTCAAGCGCGCCGCTGTCTGGCATCGAGCAATTCTTTAACATGAAAGATCCGAGGGTTACAGGTCCGCTGGCAGCACATGGCATGCAGGCTACCCACGATTTTTATAACTACTTCTTTACCATTACCGGTTTCCACGGTGCGCACGTTGCCAGCGGTGTGGTACTGCTGTGCCTGGTGTTGATCAACTCAATCAACGGTACTTACGATCGTCGTGGCCACTATGAAATGGTTGAGAAGATCGGTCTTTACTGGCACTTTGTAGACCTTGTTTGGGTATTTGTATTCACTTGCTTCTATCTGTTATAATCACAACTAAACTAACTACTGGATAATGTCACAGCATCATCATACAGAGAATAACATTCAGCACCTGTACGAAGGAGATCAGTCGAAACTGTACTCAGGTGTTATGCAACACCACACCGACATCAGCTCTGCGGAAAGCAGGAAGCAAGTTGGTCGTATCTGGAAAGTATTTTGGATACTCCTCGCCGTAACTATCGTAGAGGTAATCCTTGGTATGTTTTTCAGCTACAGCATACCTAAAGGTTTCCTGAACTCGATGTTCCTTCTGCTTACTCTTTTCAAAGCAGGTTATATCGTGTCAGTATTCATGCACCTTGGCGATGAAGTAAAGAGCTTCCTCATTACTGTGCTGATACCTTTGACACTGTTTATTTGGTTTATTATCGCATTCCTTGCTGACGGTGGCTTCTGGTTGCACATGAACAGCACTGCACCAATGCGTTAATATTTAAGAGGATAAATGAGCAGTAAAGGATCTAGTAAAAAACTGATTTTAGTACTATTGGCGATAGCGGTATCTGTTGGGGTACCGCTATCGATGTTTTTAACGGCGAAGTATCTGAAGGTAGATAAGATAGATCTGCCCGATTACTACCTACCCGAGGGTGTTCAGACTCGCGTGGAAGATGGCAAAACAGTCACCGATACAGTTTATCACCAGGTAAGTGATATTACGCTCACCAACCAGTTGGGTAACAAGGTTTCTTTGAATAAAGATCTGGCTGGTAAGGTTGTGGTGATTAATTTCTTTTTTGCCCGCTGTCCGTCTGTATGTCCAAAGCTCACGTCAAATATGATCCTGTTGCAGAACGCGTTTCGCAAGAACCCAAAGGTGCGTAATGAGCTCGAACAGGACGTCCAACTCGTGTCGATGACGGTAAATCCTGAACACGATTCATTCCCGGTTTTGCGGGACTACGCCGATCGTTTTAATGTGAATCACGATCATTGGTGGTTCCTGACCGGTAGCAAGCAGGACATTTATAATTTTGCCCGTAATGAATTACGTGTATCAGTGCAGCCAACGGAAGGCGGTGTCGAGGACTTTATTCATACCGAGAAAATTGTCCTGATAGACAAGGATAGATACATACGCGGCTATTACGATGGACTTGATAGCGCAGATATAAAGCGTTGTGCCGAAGATGTGGTAATTCTAACATTGGAAAAGAAGCACAAAAAAAGATAAGAGTTCCTCACCAGTTTGAAAGTATTAGAGATGCTTAGTCCCATAATTCAAAAGAACGATAAGCAAGCACGTTTGCTGATCCTAACTGTTTCGTTCGTGGTTTTTGCAGCCGTTGTCATTCTTTCTAAAGTAAAACTGGAAGTTGACCTTGGGTTTGATGTGCACATCTTTGCCCTTGTCAATGCCGTGATCAATTCTGCTGTGTCCATTTTGCTTGTCGCAGCGTTTGTTGCCATCAAAAACAAACAGTACATCGCGCACAAAAATCTCATGTTGACAGCAATGTTGCTGTCTGTCGTTTTTCTCGTGTCTTATATTGCCCATCACCTGCTGGCCGGCGATACGAAATACGGTGGCGAAGGGACTATACGCTATGTTTATTTCATCATCCTGATCACCCATATCTTCCTGGCTGCGATCATTCTTCCGTTCATCTTGTTCACCGCCTACCGCTCACTGACCGGCGAGTTCGAGAAACACAAAAAACTGGCTCGCTATACCTTCCCATTATGGTTGTATGTTAGCGTTACCGGTGTGCTGGTTTACCTGTTCATTTCGCCATACTATAACTGATTTGGCTGGTTTTATCTAAAGAACTAATTTTAGATTATGAGAAAAAGGCTGCTGATCGTGTTGATGTTGATAGTAGCGGCTCCTGCGGTATATGCACAGGGGTGCGCTATGTGTACCAAAACAGCTTCGGAACTGGATAATAAAAGTGCCAAAGGGCTAAATGGAGGTATCCTATACCTGGCCGCTTTGCCGCTTGCTATTATGGGTACAGTGGGCTTCATTTGGTGGAAGCATAACAAAGGCCACTAGCCAGTCGCTGCCTTTTTCGGGAAACGTTGATCAAAACACACTTCTATATGAAAAAGGGCTTCTATTTATTTATCCTCCCGCTAATTCTTGCTGCAAGTGCTTCATGTAAACACCAGTTCGTGAAAGGTACTGGCGCATCAGCTACTGAAACGCGCAATGTTCAACAATTTACAGCCGTATTGGTAGAGGCTCCTATAAATGCCATCATTACCGTGGATGAACACCTGGCTGCCAATGCTGTTCAAATAACTGGCTATAGCAACCTGCTACCACTTGTCAAAACAGAGATCAAAGGGAATAAGCTGCGTGTATACACCGATGAAGGCGTGCACTTTGATACAGACAAAGACATTGAAGTGAAAATTAGCATGGCGGCAATTTCCAGCCTTGAAATAACAGGTGCCGGTGAGGCCCTGGTGGCCGGCAATGTAAAATCCGACAAGTTTGACCTCGACATAACTGGCGCCGGCAATGTTACTATCGACAATATCAACAGCAATACATTTATCGCTGACCTTTCCGGGGCTGGCAGCCTGACGGTAAAGAATGGCATGGTTGATCGTGCAGTGTATGATGTGACGGGTGCAGGAGAAGTAACGTCCTTTCCGCTAAAAGCGAAACATGTGGAGGCAAATGTAACCGGCGCAGGTGATGTGGAAGTGCATGCAACAGACAAGTTGAATGCCGACATCACCGGTGTAGGCAGCATTAGCTATAAGGGTCATCCGGCCATCACACAGAATGTTACCGGCGCGGGTAACATTGAGGATGCTAACTAATTCATTACTAGAATATAGCAACATTAACATTTCAACCTCGGCAGCTATGGCGATTTTTTAGTAAATTGAAATGGCTAAAATGATGTTCTATGCTCAGGAATTTGTCAATGCGCTTGTTTTTAGCAGTTTTATTAATTACCGGCGGCTACGATCTAGCCGCAGCGCAGAACGATCCTATCGAGGGTTTTTGGTTTAACGAGGAGAAATCTGCTAAAGTACATATTTACAAAGGCCATGATAACCGCTTCTATGGCAAGGTGGCCTGGCTGAAAGTGCCAACTAGAGATGGTAAACCTAAAGTTGATGCGCACAATCCAGATCCCAATAAACGAAGCAGCCCGATAGTGGGGCTTGTGATTCTGAAAGGTTTTGAAAAGGATGGGTCGAACGCCTATGAAGAGGGTACCATCTACGATCCCAAAAGCGGCAAAACGTATTCTTGTAAGATGACTCTCGACGGAACTACGCTCGATGTTCGGGGATTTATAGGTTTTTCGATGATCGGCCGGTCTACAAGATGGTTTCGTGCCGATTAACCCAACTATTACATGGCGAAAAAAAGTGCTGGCATCTTGTTGTATCGCTATAACAATAAGGAGCTTGAATGCCTGTTAGTACATCCCGGCGGACCTATGCACGTACGGCGTGACCTCGGTGCGTGGTCGATACCCAAAGGTGAATACGACGAAGGAGAAGTGCCGCTTTTAGCTGCCAGACGTGAATTTGAAGAAGAGACAGGCTACAAGCTCTTAGGGGCTGATTTTATGGCGCTGACGCCTGTAAAACAGAAAAGTGGCAAATGGGTTCATGCCTGGGCCGTAGAGGGAGATTTTGATACATCAACCCTTGTAAGCAATACATTTCCACTACAGTGGCCGCCGCGATCAGGCAAATGGCAAGACGTGCCTGAGGTAGATAGGGCAGAGTGGTTCTCCGTTCATTTGGCTATCGAAAAGATCATCCCTGCACAAGCTGCATTGATACTCGAGCTACTCCAAAAACTTGGAGGTTAGCGGCCTGTTGCGAACTCTTGCGTCCAGTAAACACCACTTACGCCTACTCCCATTTCGGTAAATGTGCCGTTCATGATGTTCTTGCAGTGTCCTTCGCTGTTCAGCCATGCTTGTATCACGTCTTCTTCGCTTGCATAGCCGACCGCGACGTTTTCTCCATAGGCCTGCCAGTTGTAACCGGCGGCCGTTATTCGCTGCCCCGGATCTGAACCATTGGCTCCTGTATGCGACAGGGTATTGTTCTGATTCATCCAATTGCTATGGCTCACTGCAGCGGCTTCCAGTTTATCATTCCATGTTACCGGCGCAACCGCAGGATAGAATGTGTTTCCGCAGTTGCAACCTTTAGCACGTGTACTGTTTACCAGTTCAAGCAGTTTTTGCTCGCTGGCGGTTGGCGTGGTGTTGGTGCCACCCGGTGTGGTAGGTACTGGGTTCAGGTTATCATCGTCTTTGGTACACGATGCCAGCGAAATGAATGTAAAAACTATAACGACGTAAATAGAATGTAACAGCGTCCTTCTCTTCATATACTTGTTATTAATAGCTGCAAACGCGGCAAAAAACAAATGCCTTCGTGCCAATATTTTGTACTAACAAAATGATAAAAAAAACCACTTGCATTTTGCAGGTGGCTTTCACACTATTACGAAATAAGATTACCTCCAATATCCGCGTTTCCAACTATACCCCTTGCCGTGTTTGTGCCACTTGCCCGGTGTATAATATGCATGCGGGCGTGGTGCTTTTGCCCAATAACCTCCGCGATAAGCATAGCCTCTGCCTCTTGGTGCCCAGTCCTCGGCTATCCATACATAGCCGGGTCTCGGTGCCGGCCGATACATGGCCACTCTGCGCGGCATCGGCGGACGGATGTTGACGATGATTTGTGCTTTACTCTCTGCAGCAAACAGTGTTGCTGCCAACATGAACAATGCTATCTTTTTACTTGCCAAATTCATAACAGTCTCCTTTGTTTAGCTGTTGATTAGATGGCCAGTACAGTTCGAGGTTTAACCGGCTGACTTATTTTTATTTATGTTCTGTCTAAGTGCTTCAAGCTCTTCTTCTGCTTTTCTGCTGCTCACCAAACGCCGCATTTTTTTTCCATGATGTTTGCGGGCCTCGTCGATGGAATGGGATGTGTAGATGTTGGTTTCTTTTTCGGCTAACGCCGAAAGCTCAACATAAAATTTTTTAATTGTTTCCAACTCTTCCTCCGTCAGGTCTTCGCTATCTATCAGCCTGTTGCTGGCGTTTTTGCTGGCTGCTATCAGCTCGTTCAGTTTCAGGTGTAAGGCAATGGTGTCTTTATTTTGCGATTGCTGAATAATGAATACCATCAGGAAAGTGACAATGGTTGTGCCGGTATTGATGATGAGCTGCCAGGTATCGGAGAAGCCGAAGATGGGACCTGTGAGTGCCCATATCACGATAACAGTTAACGCGATGATGAACGCCAAAGGGCTGCCCGTGGCCTTTGTTACCTTATTCGAGAACTTGTCGAATATGTTATACAGCTTGTTTCTGTGCTTTACTTCCATGATAAAAGCGGCATGTCGCCGCTTTTATCATTCAAAAAAACTATGCCGTTGCAAAGGCTTATCTACTGGTTATTAGTTTTCTATGCTTGTAAATTCTTCAAGCTCCTTCAGGTTGTCGGTTATTTGACGGATACTGCTCATGTACACTCTCTGGTAAACCACAAGCGCCACCGGTATGCCAACTGCCACACCAATAAGTATCTTCGGGAGGTGAGGTGTTATGTTGTCGAACAGGTTGACGCCATTTATCCAGTAAGAAACAACAGCGAAAACTGTAACTATGACAACAGGGAACAACGCGATTGACCACGCACGTTCTTTTGCTATCAGCAACCGGAACCTGCTAATACGGCCTACGGTTTCAGTTACCGGCTTGCCCAAGTCTGTTTTTGATAGATAGCTAACCTTATACAGGCTGAATACCAGGCTGGCAGCTATGAATAACAAGGTGAATGCGTAACTGATCATTAATCCTGTGCCTTCAAGTTGTCCGCCCATAGGTACAAATATGAGCAGAAGTGCAGCGCACAACGCCGCGCCGAGGTATTCCGCGCCAGTCATTTTTTTCATTGCAGAAGCAGATCTTTGTTTCAGCATATCGCTGATGATCCTTTCGTTCAGCAGGCGGTTTTGTTTTAACTCACGTTCGTGTTGCTGCCAGATATTTTTCATTTCTTCCAGGTCCATAAAAGCTGTTTTAATTATCTGAATAATGGTTGCGCTTGCCTGCGCAGTTTTTCTTTAATGCGGTTGATCTTCACTCCAACGTTACCCGCTGTCAGCCCCAGTATTTCTGCCATTTCCTGGTAGCTTTTGTCTTCCAGGTATAGCAGCATCAAAGCCTTTTCTAGAGTAGGTAATTGACTGATGAGTTGATGAAGCATTTTGTATTCTTCATTCCGGTATTCTATCGTGTTGTCGGCTATCTGGTACAATAGCTCATCCTGCGATCGGGTCGTAATAGTCTTATACTGCTTCCGTTTATGACTAATGGCCGTATTCAACGCCACGCGATACAGCCACGTGCTTATTTTAGCCTCCTCTTCTTTGAATCGTGCATAGCCCTTCCATGCCTGCAATACTATTTCCTGGAACAGGTCACGTCGGTCTTCGGGTTCTGACGCATACACAGAACATACCTTATAGATCAGGCGCTCATTTTCGGCTATCATGCCGGCAAAGGCTTTTTCTATGTTTACCCGGTGGTTCATGCTCTATTTATCGTGGGATGCTGCACTTTATTACGCTGGCTGCAAAAAAAAGTTTTAGCTAAAAGCAAAGGCGGCCAAGTGGCCGCCTTATATCGTTATTCGTATAGTTGTTACTCTTCGTCTTCTTCTTTTGCAGGTGCTTTCTTGAACAGGTCGTGCTGCCAGGCTTCCATGCCGCCCTTCATTTCGTATACTTGCCTGAAGCCGGCTTTGCGCATGTGCTCTGCCGCTTCAGCGCTGCGATTGCCTGACCGGCAATACACGTAAACTGGCTTGCTCTTGTCAAGAGCTTCCACTTCCTCATCGAAAGAATCGCCTTTCCAGTCTATGTTGATCGCCTTATCCAGATGTTCCTGGTCGTATTCTTCGTCTGTGCGCACATCTACCAACTGAACTTCGTTGCTAGCCAGCGCTATTGAAAATTCCTTAGGAGAAAGCTGGAAATTCTTTTGCCCATAGCTGCAGGAGAATATGGTCAGAAGTACCGAGGTCAGTATAGAAAGCCTGAACTTATTTGAAAGCATAACTGGACGATTTGCTGATTTATATCTCCAAAGATAAGTCACTGACCAACAGGGTTTATCATCCGACATTAAAAAGCGATAAACTAATTGCGATGCATTTTTAGATTATTTATACTTATCCTAATAAACTAATATGAATAAGCTGTTCACTATGCTGATATGTGTACTGGTATTTGCCGGTAAAAGCTATGCGTAGCAAATATTCTGTCCATACAACCTTAACTTTGAACAAGGGGTATTGGCGGGCTGACAGTTTGACACTGGCAGTTGCTGCCCGATAGCGATAGCTTCTTCACCGTTGTGTGGCCAGATCATCAAGACGGGAGAAGTGCAGCTGGTAAGATAAGCACACTCTAGTCGTGACAGGTGTTTCCCATTACGTCTGCCTTTATAAGGCATTTTTTCGACTGACTGCCGGGTTCTTTACCGTCGTAATAATGACTGTCTGCAAGTATGAAAATGCTGCCGCTTGTCAATGATGTTACGCCTAAACCTAAAATGTCGGCTGTATTGCCGAATTGTTGCTTCCATACTTCCGCGCCAGCGTTATTGAATTTGGCAAGCGTCATAGTACGATATAGAGAAGCAGGACGTTGATTGGAAAGTTTCAAAACGCCGTCAGCGATCTTATAAGTTATCTCATTAGCTGGTACTTTCGTAGTGTCTTGCGGAACATTTGTAGAATGAGATAGAAGATTTCCTGTTTGTTTGTCGATTTCCATTGCTATACCATAGTTGCTGCTTTTGTTGAATGGAGCTTGGGCGTATGCCGTTGCCCTGATCTTATCGCCATCAAAACGTACGCGGAACACATGATTTACTAATAGCGTATCTTCTACTTTGCTATACGTTTGCCTCCAAACCACCTGGCCCTGCCTGTTTAGTTTTATGATATAGCCTTTTGCTTTAACGTAGCTGTTTTCAATACGCTCCGACAAGTTTTCGCTACCGGCAAAATAAAAATAACCATCGTCTTCTGCTCCAAATTCCCACTGTACTTTGTCGTCGGAAATTTCCCAGAGTTTGTCACAGTTGGTGTCTACAAAAACTACCTTTTTTGCCACATCGCGAGCATACGCTATCGTGCTTCTGTCACTTGTTTTATAAATGTTGAAATAGCCGTCAAATGAAACCTCGGTTTTTTTCAGGAAGTTAATGTCCTCATCAACCTGCGCCGAAACAAACGTTTTTGCGTTGGAGAAGTCAAGATAATCGATATAAAAAATGCCGGCATTTTTTTGGAAGAAGGTGCCGTAATAACCATCAAAGGTACCGGCGCGTTTTTCCCATAGCAACTTTCCGGTCGTGTCTAGTTTCTTAAACCAGAAGCCCTGGTTAGATCGCGTGCCGTTGTAGTTCATAAAAGGCAGCAGCAGTTCCTGCCGGCTTGTGGCATAAATGGCGTCTGCCGCAAGCTGATCGTACAGCTTTATAAAGTATTTGTTGTCGCACGAAACCGGCGTAGTCGCTGGCGGAATTTCAACCGGGATATCGTGTTTTTTGCAGGCGGAAAATGCAGCCACGATAAAAGCAAGGGTCAATAGTCGTTTCATAAGTAAGGTGTGATACGAGAGCGTAAACCAAATTTAGTGCCAGTCTGGTAGAAACTGTTTTCATATTCAGGAAAACTTCAACCCTGCGGTATAGATTTTGTGTCGCTGTGGTTACTTAAACGAAGCATATGCGTCCTCTTATAGCAAAATCACTGATCATCACAGGTTTAGTTACTGCGATGACTGTAGCACAAACCTCAGCCTATTTTAAAGACGACAACAAAGGCGTCACTACCAGGAACTTGAGGGAATTGCCTAAGAATATCTCGCATGATGAACTGATAGCTATCATGCGTAATATCAGCGTGGCGCTAGGCGTCAAGTGTGGCTATTGTCATGTGGAAACACCTGGGCAGTTTACACCCGAGGGGCATCCGGTTACCAATTTTGCTTCAGATGATAAAGTGACAAAACGCATTGCGCGCCGCATGATGCGGATGACCAAAGACATCAATGAGAAGCTTGATGATATGGGCGATCATGAGTTCGAAACCATCCAATGTGCTACGTGCCACAGGGGGCATCAACACCCGTCTGAGGGGCTTGATTCTATGTTTCGTAGCCCGGCCGGTGCACCGTCAAGGAGATAGATGGTGTTTTAACAATTCTTGAAGCACTATTTAACTAACCATTGTCAGCGATGTTGCGATAGTCGTAATAACTTCGAAGAAATCGTGCACTATGATATTGAGGAGTTTAGCTGCTGTAGGTGTTTTATTGGTATTGATGTCTGCCGGATGGCGTACCGATTTCAGCAAAGCAAAGGACGCGGCCAGGGCCGAGCATAAGCTGATACTACTCAAGTTTTCAGGTTCAGATTGGTGCCTGCCTTGCATCAAGATGGAAAAGGACGTCTTCGCAAAAGATACCTTCCAGCATTTTGCCGATGAGAACCTGGAGATGGTGAATGCTGATTTTCCGAGGCTTAAAAAACACGAGCTGGACAAAGCAGTTGTAAAGCAGAATGAAACGCTGGCCGAGCAGTATGACAAGACCGGCCACTTCCCTTACACGGTATTGTTGGATGCTGATGGCAAGGTTTTAAAGACCTGGGATGGATACCAGGGTGAAAAGCCTGAGGAGATGATCCGGGAGATCCAGCTATATGCACACGCTCACTAAAAAAGAATCTAACGATATGGTTGCCCATAAGCGCGGAATGCGGCTTATGGGCAGTTTTTTTGTGATAACCGTTGTCGCTGGGTCAGTAAATGAGGCTGACGAGCATATTGACGCTGCTGTTGCAGAGATCAGTCGCATCGAGAGCCTGCTGACTACTTTTCGGGATACCAGCCAGGTGAATGATATCAACAGGCAGGCGGGCATAGCACCCGTACAGGTTGATAGGGAGGTGTTTGACCTCGTGACCCGTTCTGTACGAATATCTGAGTTAACTCAGGGCGCTTTTGATATCACTTATGGCTCGGTTGATACACGTTTCTGGAATTTTGATACCACCATGACTGCTCTGCCCGATAGGGAGACAGCTAAAGCGGCAGTGAGGCTGATCAATTACCGCAACGTTGTTCTCGACGGCACAAATTCAACCATCTTTCTGAAACATACAGGCATGCGCATTGGTTTTGGCGGTATAGGCAAGGGCTACGCTGCGGAACAGGCAAAAAGGTTGCTGATAAACAGGGGAATACAGGCCGGCGTGGTCAATGCCTCCGGTGACCTCGCGGCATGGGGCTATCAACCTGATGGTAGTTCGTGGACGATAGGCATTGCCGACCCTGACAATAGGTGGTTGCCATTCTCATCCATCGCTATTACAGGAATGGCGGTGGCCACCTCGGGCAACTACGAAAAGTTTGTAGAGATCGCCGGTAAGCGCTATTCACACACTATTGATCCAAAAACAGGATTCCCAGTTTCCGGAATAAAAAGTGTCACAATTATTTGTTCTAATGCAGAGTTGGCCGATGCGCTGACTACACCCGTAACTATAATGGGAGTGGAAGCAGGTTTAGATATGATCAACCAGATGCGCGACATTGCCTGTATCATCATAGATGACGATGGCAGGATTTTTACATCAAATAATATAAAGCTTGCTGTTGATGCTTAAGCTGTACTTTTCGATCGTCTGTATTTTATCGCTGGTTACCGTTTCATCCTGTGCATCCGTAAAGGAGTATCAGAAACAATACCTTAACGATTCGGAGATGGAGTTGTCAGCACGCAAAACAGAAAAGTTTGAAAATAGCTTCCAATCATATAGGGAAGGCGCTTCCGGTGCTAACGGTGGAAAAACCGGCGGTGGATGCGGATGTAATTAAATGAAACGGCAATGAGAAAGTTGTCACTCCTGCTGCTCGCACTTCTTTTTAAGACAGTTGCGGTTTTTGCACAAAACGATAGTGCTGTATACCAGAAACGTAAACTGAGTATTAGTGAGATAAACTTTGTCTCCTCGTACTACTGGCAGGACGGCAACAACTCGGCCGTTACAGGTGGCATCGGCACAGAGCAACTTACTGACTTTGCCAATACCCTAGAGCTGAAGCTTACGGGAACCGATGGTAAAGGACGGCAACATACCCTTGCCGGAGAGATGGGCATCGACCACTATTCTTCAGCTTCTTCCGATAAGATCGATCCCGCTACAATTTCATCAGCCTCGCATGCAGATACCCGTTTCTATCCTTCGCTTTCTTATACTTTGAATAACGATGCTAGGGGAATTAGAGTAGGGGGGAACCTGTCATTTTCTACGGAGTTTGACTATACTTCTTTTGGTATTGGTGCAAACTTTGCCAAAACCTCCGCCGACAAGAATCGCGAGCTGGCTCTGAAGTTGCAGGCCTACTTCGACAGTTGGAGTGTTATTTATCCTGTTGAGCTACGCGCTAAGTATGGACAGAATGGCAAGGTTTCAGGTCAGCACGATCCCAGGGACTCTTACAGCGCTTCCCTGTCGTTTGCACAAGTCGTCAACCGGCGTTTGCAGTTTGCTGTGCTTGCGGATTTGATCTATCAACAAGGATTATTGGCTACTAACTATCAGCGGGTATATTTTACCGACAACAAGCATGATATAGAACGGTTGCCGGATACCAGGTTCAAACTGCCGCTTGGTCTGCGCGGAAGCTATTTTTTAGGTGATAGGTTCATACTGAGAGGTTTCTACCGGTTCTATTGGGATGACTGGGGAATCACTGCTCATACAGCCAGTCTTGAAGTGCCCGTGAAGATAAGCTCCTTCTTTTCCATCAGTCCTTTTTACCGGTACTATACCCAAACAGCCGCAGACTATTTTGCACCGTTTGGTGTGCACCAGGTTAATGAGGTCTTCTATACAAGCGACTACGATCTGTCAGCATTTGCCAGTCACTTCTTTGGCGCTGGCATTCGTTATACACCTGAGAATAGCGTATTCGGCATTAAGCACCTTTCATTGCTGGAACTTAGGTATGGCCATTATACCCGCAATACAGGCCTGCATTCAGATATAGTTACGCTGGCGCTTGGATTTAAATAGCCGCCATCACATTGTTCACCACGCGGTCGCAGCGGGTAAGATAGAAGCTAAATACCTGTTCGCTTTTGTAGTATTGATTCAGTTTATCGCGTAGCATGGTCTTGGCGCGGTTCAGGCGCACTTTTACATTGCTTTCGCTCAGATCCAGCGCTTCCACCGTTTCAGCTACACTCATGTCTTCCATTTCGCGCATCACGAACACGAGGCGGTATTTTTCGGGTAGCTCCAGTAGCGCACCTTCCAGTACCTGTGCCAGTTCCTTATTCATTGCGACATTGTCTGGTGCCCGGTGGTCACTCGCTACGTTTTTCATACTGAGCTCATTTATGCTGTCAAAAGCGGTCTTTTTCTCTTTCTTTAAAAACTGCAGGCATTCGTTGATGAAGATGCGTGTAAGCCAGGTGCCGAAGCCAGACCTGTTTTGAAACTGCCCCAGGTGCTCGTAGGCTTTGATATAGGCGTTCTGCATCAGGTCTTCCATTTCAGCATCACGCTTTACGTAAGTCATGCCTATGCGGTACAGCCTTGGGTTGTACTTGCGGATGATCTTTTCGTAGAGCTGCTTCTCTCCCGAAAGTACCAGGCTAACTATTTCTTCATCAGTCAGTTCAGTCCTCTCTGCCGCGGTCGTTGTCTGCATATACCTTTAGATTTCGTGAGGCACAAAAGGTTACAAATTATTATTGGTAAGATTTTTTTGTAACCAATACGATCATTTTTACTCTAATTAAAATACAGGCTGCAATAGCCTGTGATGTTTAACCAAAATTACGCATTATGTTGTACACCATTATTGCTGTTTTCGCACTGGCGGCCATTCTCGGCATGACACTGCTGTCTTACGTCCTAAGGAGTAAAGAAACGCCCAAAGCACTCATGATCTTTCACGGCTTATTCGCCGCAACCGGTCTTATATTGCTGTTGTCTTATGTGTTTGGCAATAGTCCCGGTCCTAAAGAAAGCGCCATACTGTTTGTTATAGCAGCTTTAGGGGGCGCTGTGTTAGTGACCAAAGACCTGACCGGCAAACCCATACCTAAATGGCTGGCAGTAACACACGGTTTACTAGCTGTGACGGGTTTTATACTGCTGCTGGTGTTTACGTTTGGGAATGGTTAGAAACCAGTGAAATCAAATATCGGTCATTCTCAATACCAGATGTTAAGAAAAAACCGCTATTGCATACAGTTACTGATTGCAATAGCGCTTTTACTATAAATCGGTTTTCCGTTTACGACAACATTTTCTCAATCTTCTTAAACACCTCCGCAGCAGGTTTGTTCTCCCACATCACTTCGTAAAGGCAGGTGGCCAGAGGAATGTCTATTGCGTAGGTCTTTGAGATGGATTGCATGCCGCGGGCTGCATAGTAACCTTCAGCCACCATGTTCATTTCCAGTATAGCGCTTTTTACGGTGTAGCCCTTGCCCAGCATGGTACCAAACATACGGTTGCGGCTGTGTAGCGAGTAACCCGTCACAAGCAGGTCGCCCAGGTAGGCGCTGGTGTGGAAGTCAGGTCGTTCGTTTGATGGGTGCACCTTTTCAAAATGCGCATCCAGGAAGCGGTACATTTCGCGGTAGCAATTGGTGATGTACACGCTCAGGAAGTTATCACCATAATCCAAAGCATGCGCCATACCGGCGCCAATAGCGTATATATTCTTCAGCACGGCAGCAAACTGCGCGCCCCAGATATCGTGATTGAAAGTGGTGGAGATGTAGCTGTTGTTAAACGCATTCGCCACAGCTCCTGTCAATTCATCGTTCAAGCCTGAAAATGTGAGGTAGGAGAGACGTTCATCTGCTACTTCTTCGGCGTGACAAGGACCTGTAATAGCCACATAATTCTCCAGGTCAAAACCGGGGTGGAGCAGCAGGTAGTCGTTCAGCAGCAGGTTGCAGTCAGGCAAGATACCTTTGATAGCAGAAATGATCTTCTTGCCTTGCCAAGCACTCTTGTCAATGCTCTCAATGGCCTGTTGCGCATAAGCAGACGGCACAGCGATGATCAGCGTCTGGCATTCACTCACTACTTTAGCCAGGTCATCGGTCGGCATGATGGTCTCCGGCATAAAGCGCACTGAAGTGAGGTAATGCGGATTGTGATGGCGATCTTTCAGGTATTGTACCGATTCGCCATTGCGTACCCACCAGTATATCGGTGTGTTGCTATCCGTCAATATCTTGGCCAAAGCTGTTCCCCAGCTTCCGTTGCCTATAATGCCTACCTGCCCTAGAGTATTCAATTCTTGTCGATTAGTTGGTTATTTGATGTTGATGGGTTGACGGGTGCATGTTGTATTACTTGTCTTCGTCTTTCGATTCAAACAGTTTTTCCTTCTTCGTGATCGCTACATTCGATTTGTCCTTCAGTGTCCTCGCTATTGCACCGTAGGGTGCTATTACTACTTCATCGCCTGCCTTTAGTCCTGAAATGATCTGTATGTATTGGTTGTCCTGAATGCCGGTCTGTACGTCACGGGTTACAACTTTCTTCGTCTTAGCATCATACACAAACACCACCTGCCTGATCTCTTCTTTAATGCCTTTTGCTTCGTTGGCTTTCTTCACACTATCTGGCCAGTCGCGGGTTGTAACCGCATTTACGGGAACAGAAAGGATGTTCGGCTCTTGCCTCGTCTGTATCTCTACCGATGCTGACATACCAGGTTTGAACACAAACTCACCGTAGTTGAGGTTGGTTTCGAGGTCGGAGTAGGTATTCGAGATGATCAGGATATGTACGGTATAGTTAGTCACCTGGTCGGTGCTCATTTGCGCGGCTGCACTACCTAAACCTTTGCTCGATACGCTGATCTTCGATACCACGCCTTTGAACTTCCTGTTGCGGTAGGCATCGGCCTCTATCATTGTTGTGTCGCCGATCTTTACCTTGGCTATGTCTGTTTCACTAACATCTACACGCACCTCGATGCGGCCCATGTCAGCAATGGTGAGCATATCAGTACCTGCCATCTGCGCGGTACCTACTACGCGTTCGCCCAGCTTTACATTCAGTTGAGAGATGATGCCCGATGTGGGCGCAAATATGGTTGTCCTCCTTAGGTTTTCTCTTGCCTGGCTCAGGCCTGCAGATGCACCCTGCACGCTATACTGTCCGCCCGAGATATTAGCCTGTGCGGCATCGTAGCTGGCTTTCGCACCAAGGTACTGCGCTTCTGCCTGCTCAAACTCCATGGCTGATATCACCTTGTCAGCGTAGAGTTTTTTGTTGCGGGTGTAGTTGGCCTGCGCCTGCGCAAACTGTGCTTTGCTTTGTGCTGCCATCTCGCGGGCATTACTTACACGGGCACGTGTTTCTTCTACCTGTGCCTCGGCCTGGCTCACTACCGAACCATAAATATTGGGGTTGATGCGCACCAGCAGCTGTCCTTTGATCACGCTGTCACCTTCCTTCACTGTTAGCTCTATTATCTCACCACTCACCTCCGGACTGATCTTTACCTCTGTTTCAGGATAGATCTTGCCACTGGCGGTTACGGTTTCGGTAATGGTATGCAGCGCCACTTTTTCAACAGCCACTTTAGTGCCGCTGTCGCCTTTCGTTTTGCCAACGATGATCAATATGACCAGCAATGCCACAAATCCGCCGATGATCCACCACAGGGTTTTCTTTTTCATTTATGGTTCTTGATGTGTGTGATCTATGAATCGGTCAATTATTTAACGCCCGATCCGTTGTCAGTTGTTTCAACGGGGCTCGCAAATATCAGCTTGCCTTCTGCGTTCTCCGCCATCAGTATCATACCCTTGCTCTCGATACCGCGCATTTTACGTGGAGCGAGGTTGGCAACAACAGTAACCTGCTTACCGATGATCTCCTCAGGTTTGAAGTGCATAGCTATGCCCGACAGCACGGTACGTTTTTCATAACCGAGGTCTATCTCCAGTTTCAGCAGCTTGTCGGCTTTCTCAACTTTTTCTGCATGCAGGATGGTACCCACGCGCAGGTCTATCTTGTTGAAATCATCGATCGTTATCTCTGGTTTTTGAGCTGGAGGGAACGCATTTGTTTCTTCAGTAGCGGTATTTTGAGGTTGAGCAGCTTGTTGCTCCATTGTGCTTTGTTTTAAGTTGTTCTTCAGTTTTTCTACCTGTGCGGTCACTTGTTCGTCTTCTACTTTTTTGAACAGCAGTTCAGGCGCGCGCAATGGATAACCTACATTCAGCAGGTTCATCTTACCGGCATTTTCCCAGTCCAGCATACGTTCAACCACCTTCATCATACCGCACATTTTCCTGGCAGTAAATGGCAGGAATGGATTGATCAATATCGCCAGGTTGGCCGAGAGTTGCAGGCAGATGTGCAGGCAGTTGTCTATAAGCTTCTGCGCTTCAGGGTTTGCTTCGAGGCTTTTAGCGACTATCCAAGGCTGCTTGTCCTGCATGTACTTGTTGCCTTTGCGGGCAAGGTCCATCACTTCAAACAGCGCATCGCGGAACTTGTAGTTCTCTATCTCGCCTTCAACACGCAGTTTAGCTTCCCTGATATCATCTATCAGTGTGCGGTCTGTATCATCCAGCACGTCTTCATGCAGCTTAGGCACTTTGCCGTTGCACAACTTATGCATCAGTACAAAGGCCCTGTTCACGAAGTTGCCGAATACGGCAACCAGTTCGTTGTTATTGCAGTCCTGGAAGTCTTTCCAGGTAAAGTCGTTGTCTTTGGTTTCCGGCGCGTTGCGGCACAATACATAGCGCAATACATCCTGCTGGTCGGGGAAATCTTTTACGTATTCATCCACCCACACAGCCCAGTTGCGGCTGGTGCTCACTTTGTCGCCTTCAATATTCAGGAACTCGTTGGCAGGTACATTTTCGGGTACTATATAGCTTCCGTGCGCATGTAGAATGGCCGGGAAGATGATACAGTGGAATACGATATTATCCTTACCAATGAAGTGCACGAGCTTGGTGTCTTCTTTCTGCCAGTAGTCGGCCCACATAGGGGTCAGCTCTTTAGTGGCGCTGATGTAGCCTATCGGTGCGTCAAACCATACGTATAACACTTTGCCATCAGCATCGGGCAGCGGCACGGGCACGCCCCAGCTGCTGTCGCGGGTCATGGCGCGTGGTTGCAGACCGCTGTCTATCCAGCTTTTGCATTGGCCATATACGTTGGGCTTCCATTCATCTTTCTTTCCATCAATGATCCATTCTTTCAGCCAGCCTTCGTACTTGTTCAGCGGGAAGTACCAGTGTTTTGTTTTGCGTTTTACAGGAGTAGCGCTGCTCAGGGCGCTGCGTGGGTTGATCAGTTGCTCAGGACTGAGACTGCTGCCGCATTTTTCGCACTGGTCGCCATAAGCTCCGGGGTTGCCACATACAGGGCAGGTGCCCACTATATAACGGTCAGCGAGGAAAACCTGCTTTTCTTCGTCGTAATACTGCTCGCTTTCGCGCTCTTCAAATACGCCGTCGTCGTACAGCTTTTTGAAGATGGCCTGGCTGGTCTCGTGGTGTATCTTATTGCTGGTACGGCTGTAAATATCAAAGCTGATGCCCATCTGCTCAAAGCTGTCTTTGATGATGGCGTTGTACTTGTCAACTACTTGCTGGGGGGTAATTCCCTCCTTCATGGCGCGGATGGTGATGGGTACACCGTGTTCGTCGCTGCCACATACAAATTTTACGTCCCTTTTCTGGGCGCGCAGGTAGCGAACATATATATCAGAAGGTAAATAACAGCCCGCCAGGTGACCAATGTGCACAGGGCCATTGGCGTAGGGCAGGGCGGCAGTTACCAAATATCGCTTGAAATCCATTCTTAAAGTCTCAGTTAAATGAGCCTGCAAGATAAGAAAGGGCTGGCAGATATTGGAAAAGGCTGTATTAGTGGCCAGTGTGCGAACAACTCAGCTGGTTTTTGGTATGTTTGTTGCTTCTTTTTACAAAACCTCCTATGAAATATCTTGTCTGTTTGTTGTTCATTTGTTTTGCCGCATCTTGCTCTCAGCAGTGCACAACGGACGTAATTTGTGGTCGGGACCTCGATAATATTACTTTCTACGGGTATTCATATACGGAATTGGACACCATTGTACTAAAATGGTACAAAGCCGGCAGCAATTTTAGCCAACAAACCAACGAGCAGCATTTTTATTTAGACAGCACAGCTAAAGCTATGGATAACTCTAATTATTATGCTGTGGCTCTTGATAAAAGTGCACCGACTGATAGTTTAAGATTGCTTAGGTTATTTTATTTAAATCAAGTGCCAGATGGCAACACAGCGGCGGATTTCGAATTGTTCATCCCAGCGAACAATCGAACTTACCGGGTGTCCGATATATTGCTTGACGGCGACTATAAAATAGTTCAGTCTCATGCTTGTAGCAAAGCCCCTTCCGGTGGCTTCTGCTATCGGCACATTGTCTCCCACAAAATCGACGGCGTGTCAGTAAATAAAGGGGAACTAGTTATTCAAAAATAGTCTCGCATTTTCCGCCGTTGTTCGTGTTCGTCATTAACGACCTTTCTTAGAAACGCACATCGTGCGATATTTGGTTTCTTCGCAGGTTGGTACAAAATTTATGCGAATGCAGCCGTATCAAACTGCTATATCATGACTAGGGAACAAGCCGTACAGCTTACTACATTCCTTTTGCGTGTAGTGGCGGGTATCATGTTTCTAGAGGCTGGGGGAATGAAACTCTTTGGCTGGTTTGGTGGCCCGCCCAGCGGCAGTCTTCCTCCACAATTCTCCCAGATGTGGTTTGGCGGCATCATCGAATTTTTTGGTGGTTGCGCCATAGTGTTGGGGTTGTTCACCAGGCCGGTAGCATTTATCATGTCCGGCGAGATGGCTGTGGCCTATTGGCAGTTTCATGCTCCTAAAGGCAACTGGCCTATCCAAAACCATGGCGAAGCTGCGGTGCTGTTCTGCTTCATCTTCCTGTTTTTTGCGGCTTACGGTGCCGGGCCATGGAGCCTTGATGCACTAATATGGCGACATAAAACAGCTTGAATCTTTTCGCCGTTGCTGGTGCCGTTGACCACAACGGCGCAGAAATACATTGATCAGTTCGCAACCTTCCTTTTCCTCACGACATACCAGCTCCATCCCCCGGCAACGATCAACCACAACGGCCAAGCAGCTACCAGGGCCACAACCAAACTCTGCACAAGCAGCCAGCCTTTCGACAAACTGTTGGCAAGTTGACTACCAAATGGTTCAGTGGTCATATAGTCGGTATTGACAACGGTAGTGGTATATATCTGCATCGGTTGTATCAGTTCTACTGAAACAGTCGCATAGTGCACTTCATCCAGTATCTGGAGGTTCTGTATCCTACGATCTACCGACTCCAGCGTATTCGCGCCGGTATCGGCGATCTTAGCTTTGAGTTGTGCAGGACGCAATGCTTCATTCTTCAGCGCATTGGCCAGGTATGCAAGGGTTTTGTCGTCCTGCGTTATGTTACGATAATCGGTAAACTCAGACATTCGGGGCAGCAGACGCAATAGCGAGTCGAGGTGTCTTTCAGGCACTCGTAAAACAAGATGGGCGACAGGCGTGTACGATGTTACCTGCTTCAATGAATCGGGCTTGTAGTTCAACATCCGTTGTTCAGTCGATTGGTTCTCTATTGTGCTTTGTGCTGCCAGTCCGCCCAGTTGTTGTACTTTGGTTTCCAGTTCCAATGTAGCTTCCTGCACATTGCGTACGCGGCATCTTAGATCAGCGGTGCGTGCTATCTTTCTCGATGATGAATTGATCTGTGAAGCGTCGCCGGCAAAGCTGGTACTATCGGCTGCGGCTGCATAGTCTTTTTCCAATGAAGTGTTGCTTGCATTGCAAGCTGTGAGCAGTAGAAATGCTGCTGCAGAGGGGATGATCAAGTAGCGCATAAAAAGACTGTTTTATACTTATTTATGCCCGCCATCGCAAAAGGTGACGCCTGCGCGGTGTTAAATAAAAGATAAAGCATTTGACAGGCTAGTGCTCGCTAGCTGGGAACAGCAGAGCTGGCACGGTTCTTTTTACTCTTCTATTGCAAGGTTGTGAAGAATGGTTCAGGATCCAAACGATGAACAGATGAACGAAAGACTATAGAAATCTCTGAAACCAAATAATTAGCAATCATAAAAGAGGACGCATTCGTGTGGTCCTCTTTTTCTTAGTCTATCAATTCCGTCATTTCGGTCGGTAGATGCAAAAGAGTAAATCGCCAGCCTGTGCCATTGGACGGGTTGTGTTCTGGTTGTAACTTGTACTATGAAATGGCTAATTATTGCTGTGTTTCTTTTAACCGGCTTTGTCGCTCACGCGCAGGATGGTTACCTGCTTCCCGGCGAAACGCCGGTCATTACCTTTGAAACCACTAACGGCAAACGGGCCATGGTCGCCAGGGAGGCTAAGGATGGTTACCTGGTATACCGCTTTGGTTCCAAAAGCAAAGTAGAATTTGAATTCCCTACTAAAGACCGCAGCAGCTGGAAAAAGTTTAGCTATTCATTCTATCTGCGCGGCGGTGGCACCAAGAACGAAGGTATGGACCTCAATTATCTCTATTTTGATAATAAGGGTTTCCGCTACGTAGTTTACCAAAACTTTTACGCGCATGGCAATGAACGCAAAGCAGGCATTAAGGTTATCAACCTGGGACAAAAGAATAACACCACAGATATCAAAGCTGTCTATAGCACAGTAAAAGGTTCTCTTGCAGCATTCTTCAGGGATAATAACCTCGTAGTGGCAGGGGAGGAGGTGTTTGACTAAGTATGTTTTAAACTTCTTCTAAAGCAAAGCGGGGATGTCTGAGACATCCCCGCTTTAGTATCTGCAAGCCGTATTACTGTTTGGTAAACCTCTGTACTAATTTTATTCCCTGTTCGTTGGTTATTTCTACAAGGTAAATTCCTGCTGTTAGTGCTTGCACATCTATTTCGGCTACATTGGTGTTTTCTGTATAGTTATCGTACACCTTTGCGCCTACAGCATTCAGTACACTAATATGGCGTATGCCCGGAGCATTTACGGTCACCATGTGTGATGCAGGGTTGGGGTACAATGCCAGTTTGGTTTCCTGTGTGCTAACTTGTTTTACGTTTACATGCGTCAGGTCGAGCTTCCAGAGCGGCGGACCGTATTGTGCATTGGTGTAAAAGTTGCTGAATATCAGGTTGTTGCCCAGTTGTATTAATGGAGAAGCCATCATTTCACCGTCAAGCCATCCGGGGCCGGTTAGCAATGCATTGCTACCGGGCACCACGTGTTTGATCGTTCCGCTTAGGGTACCATCGGTACTCCAAATATCAACACTCTTTGTGCTACCACTAGTACGGTTAGCCGCTTTAAAATACAGCCGACCGTTTGCTACGGTCAGTTGTGTTGGGCTAGAGTGTTCGCTGGTGCCATCCAGGTTCTTAAAGAGTTTTGTGTTTCCCTGGGTGGTGCCATCGCTCACCCATAGTTCCTGCCCTTCGGCAGCGCTATATGCGGAGAAATAGAGTTTATTGTTGAACGCTGTCAGGTAGGCAGGTTTAGGGAAGTAGCCATAATAAGAGCCCGGCAATTGCATATTGACAATAACATGGGTGCCTTGTGGCGTGCCATCTGTTACATAGATGCCTTCTACATCGGTGAGTGTGTTCTTTGCGTAGAAATACAGCAGGTTGTTCATCACGGCATAGTCTGACATGTTGAACAAGTTATCCATTAGTTTGATAGTGCCGACAGCAGTACCATCGCTTATCCAAAGAGCAGTGTCTTTAGCAGCGTTTGTAGCAGTAGCATTGAACACCATTTTGCCGTTATACACAATGAAGTTCGTAGGATTGCTTCCTTCACCGGGAGTAGGATTAAGGTCGGTAAGCAGTTGCGTACCTGCGTTCGTACCGTCTGAGGTCCACATTTCGAAGCCGTGGGTGCCGTCGTTGGCAACAAAGAACAAGGTGTTGCCAACCGCCCTCTTGCCTATCAGTTCCTGGTGAGGATAGCCAATGGAAAATTCGCCTGGTATCGGGTTGATGTTTTTCACCAGTTTGGTACCCTGGCGCGTTCCGTCGCTGCTATATAATTCAAAGCCTGTGGTCAGTACATTTTCTGTCGCAAAGAAATAAAGCTTGCCGCCCATCTCCGTCAGTGCTTGCCCGTCGTAAGCATTGGCCACGGCATCACTGTATAGTTGTAACGTATCGCCGGTTGGATTTACCTCGCCCGTTCCTGCGAAGTTCACTCCGTTGGTATAGGCGAGCATTGGATGCCATCCCGGAGTGCTGGTATTGGTTTCCCATATATAGTATACAAGGCCGTTGAACAGTACCGGGTTATATAAATTGTCGGCAGCAAGCACCCTGACCACGCCATGTGTGCCCGCAGTCGTGCCGTCTGTAGTTACTACAACATTGCCTGTTATCGGGCCATTACAGGTCACCAGTTTATTGTTGTAAATCACACCCTGGCGAATGGATTGCCCGTAATCCGGATCGGGGCTGTTATAAAGATCGGCCACCATCTGCGGGGTTTGTGCCTTACCCATTGCCGTAGCAAGGATCAGCACGATAGTTAAATAGGTTTTCATCTGTTTTTCTTTAAGCGCGGCAAAAATAGAGAATTTTTTTATGCTTGATGTGAAAGAGCTACGGAACTTATATGTTTTATCTTAATGCCAACATGTGTCACGCACCTGTGGAATTGAAGCCGCTTGAGGACCGCATTATGATGTCCGGTACAGCCGGCTCCGGATTGATAATTGGCCAAGGTCGGGGAAAGATGGTAAAGTAGCCTTAAAGCTGGCTGGATCGCATACAAGGCCGTTAGTAAGTCTGTTCGGGCTAAGGCGCTGGGAGTTGAGGTATTACGCATTAAAGAACTGGTAAACGGTCTTGGCGCTTTAACAGAATACTAAGAATCAATCATCTATATGTGGCACAGTGTTTTTTACCCATATAGCGCAAGGTTGCGAAAGATGGTTCAGGAACATATGAACTGTAAGATGAACTAAAGACTTCGAAGATTTCTGAAAACCAAATGATTAACAACCAAAAAGAGGACGGTAGTAATACTATCCTCTTTTTCTTTTGTGTCAATTCAATAAATGAGCATTTTGTTGTATGTTTGTGTTTGTGGAACACAACGAAATAACTGTAGGGGTTTGGGCAAAAATTGCATTGTTGATGCGGTGGGTGTAGTCTTTGAAAAACGACAACAAACTGTAACAAATTGGTGGTAGAAACCAGAAAAGGTGCCATTCTTGACGAAACATGCGAGAAACAGGTTGTAATAAAAAGAGCTACCGAGGTAGCTCCAGAGAATTTAAACAGATGGTGAGGTGTAGTACGGTGTTATCCGCTTACGTATCAGCTTTTTCACTACGCTGTGTTCCGGGCGGAAGGTAAACCTGGTTAGCGTATTGACCGATTTTGTTTCGTGCACTGTTTGGCCGGTTTTGGCGTCGGTAAGTACCGCGTAAGCCTTTTTGTCGTCTAACAAGATGCGTTTTACCTTCAGGTCCATCACTACATCCGCCTCATCACGGTTGTCAGTAATGGCCAGGTAAGGCTTCTTTGTCAGCTCCTTTTTTGCTATTCTGAGCGCAGTGGGGCTGGTGGACGTGAGAAATACTTTGGTGGTTGACTGGGCAAATGCAGTAGTCACGGCGAGCGTCAGAACCGAAAGGCAAGCTGCCCTCAGTGTGTTTTTTGATCGTGTGATGGTCATGTATATTGGTTTTAATTGGTGTCGGTATTGTCAATCACACAGGGTCAATCACACATTTGAGGCTGGAAAATTATAGAGGTGTTTGTGAAGCTTTTGTCAAAACGATGTATAAATGTGTTAAATAAAACTTATCATGTGTTTGGACGGCGGATGAGATCGAACATAAAAACGAACAAAACAGAGGTTTCAACCCTGCCGTATTTTGATTAACTTTGCCATCCCTTTATAAAAGGATTGAATATGTTCGAGAATCTTAGCGAGCGGTTAGATGCCGCGTTCAAGCAGCTCAAAGGCGAGGGCCGTATTAACGAGATCAACGTAGCTTCTACGATCAAAGATATCCGTCGTGCATTGGTTGATGCAGACGTTAACTATAAGATAGCCAAGGAGTTTACCGATAGGGTAAAGGACAAGGCAACAGGTGAGAAGGTATTGACAGCCGTATCTCCGGGTCAACTGATGGTGAAGATCGTGAAAGACGAACTGGCCGAGCTGATGGGTGGTACTGAGTCTGAGATCGACCTGAACAACAAACCTACTATCATCCTGATAGCGGGTCTGCAAGGTTCGGGTAAAACCACCTTCAGCGGTAAGCTGGCCAACTTCCTGAAAAGCAAAAAAGGCCGTAATCCGTTGCTGGTAGCTGCCGATATCTACCGTCCTGCGGCTATGGAGCAGTTGCGCGTACTTGGTGAGCAAATTAAGGTTCCGGTTCATATCGAACCTGATAATAAGGACGCGGTTTCCATCGCGCAGAACGCTGTAGCCGAAGCTAAAAAGAACGGCAATAGCGTAGTGATCATAGATACTGCAGGTCGCCTGGCTATCGACGAGGCGATGATGACCGAGGTGGCTAACGTGAAGAATGCCGTGCAGCCACATGAGATCCTGTTCGTAGTAGATTCTATGACCGGCCAGGATGCTGTGAACACAGCTAAAGCTTTTAACGACCGCCTCGACTTTACGGGTGTGGTACTGACCAAGCTGGATGGTGATACCCGCGGTGGTGCGGCGCTTACTATTAAGTACACAGTGAATAAGCCCATCAAGTTTGTAAGCATGGGCGAAAAGCTGGACACGCTGGATGTATTCTATCCTGAGCGTATGGCGCAGCGTATCCTCGGCATGGGTGATATCACTACGCTGGTGGAACGCGCCCAGGCACAGTACGACGAAGTCCAGGCTAAGAAACTGGAAAAGAAGATCCGCGCCAACAAGTTTGACTTTGAAGACTTCAAAGAGCAGCTGGGCCAGATCAAGAAGATGGGTAACATTAAAGACCTGCTGGCAATGATACCTGGTATTGGTAAAGCCATCAAGGATATTGATATCTCTGACGATGCATTCAAGGGTATCGAAGCGATCATTAACTCTATGACGCCTTACGAGCGCGCTAATCCTGACGAGATCGACGGTAGTCGCCGCAAACGCATAGCGAAGGGTGCAGGTAAAGACATAGCCGAGGTAAACGCCTTTATGAAGCAGTTTGAACAAATGCGCCAGATGATGGGGCAGATGGGCAAGATGCGTGGCATGATGCCCGGCATGGGTATGCCGGGTATGGGTGGCGGTATGCCATTTGGCAAGAGATAAAGAATAAGGTTTTTATTAACTTTTGAATTATTTCTTTTGACCTATAAATCAACCTAAATGAAACGAATACTACTATCTGCCTTGCTGGCGGCATCGTTGCCAGCACTCGCGCAAACAGAAAAAGGAAGACTCATGGTGGGCGTAGGCCTGGCCGATATTTCGGCAGGTATACAGCCCGGAGGTGGTGATGGGGTTGACTACTTCAGCGTAAACATCAACCCGAGCGCAGGCTACTTTGTGGCTAAAAACCTGGCTGTAGGAACCAGCATAGGATTAGGCTGGGGTAAGTCAGGTGGGTCCAGCATCATTAACTATGGTGTGCATCCATTTGCGCGTTATTACTTCGGCGAAAAGAAAACCAGGCTTTTTGCCCAGGCTGGTGCAGGAATTTATGCCTATAGAATGTCACATACAGTTCCTCCCAATGATAATGGCAGCATGTTCACTTTTGCAGCTGGTCCGGGTGTGACACACTTTCTCAACCAAAATGTTGCCATAGAGTCAAGCCTGATGTTCCGAGGAACAAAACAAAACGACATGCCGGATATGTCTTATACACCCTCGCTTAACTTTGGTTTCCAGATATACCTGAACGGGTTTAAGAAGGCAAAACCTGCACAGGCATCTACTGCGGAGTAGGATAGTATTTTTGTGTTGTTTATATTAGGGGGACAAACCAACCTTCAATATGAAAAAGCCTCTATTGGCATTGTGCCTTCTGTCAGCCTCATTTATTACAAATGCCCAAACCGATAAGGGAAACTGGATGGTGGGCGGCAGCTTGGGATCGATTGCTGGTCAGATCGCCATTGGCGAACCTTCCTACGGCGGTTTTGGATTGTCCATTAACCCCGCAGCCGGATACTTTGTCAAAAACAATTTGGCCGTAGGCGCGGGTATTCAGCTTACGCCGTGGATCGGAGATGAGTTTTCGTTTGGTTACGGCATTCAACCGTTTGTGCGACGGTATTTTGGAAAAGGTTTGACCAAGCCATTTGCCGAAGCGTCGGCGGGGTATTCAGGATTTATATCTGCTGAAGACGGTCGTCCCTTTTTTCTTACGGCAAATGTAGGGAGCGGCTTGGCTTATTTTATTACCCCTAATGTTGCGTTGGAGTCCAGGCTGTCTGTTTCGGCACATTCCGGTTCCGATTGGGAATATGTGGCCTTAATGCCTGCAATCACTGTTGGTTTTCAATTGCATTTGCAAAGTCTGAAAAGAGCCAAACCACAAGCTGCCATTGAGGGAGAATGATATTAAAATAATATATTTTTAAGAAACTCTTTTTAGTAATGGTTTCTTTTGTTAGCTTTGCAGTCCTTAAAATTTATTGTTAATCGCAAATAATTTCTATTATTTATGGCGGTAAAAATTCGTCTCCAACGCCACGGATCAAAGAAACGTCCGTTCTACTTCATCGTAGTTGCTAACAGCACAGCTCCACGTGATGGTAAATTCATCGAGAAACTCGGTACTTACAATCCACTGAGCGTTCCAGCTACTATTCGTATCAACCGTGAGCGTTCGCTCCACTGGTTGCAAAAAGGCGCACAGCCTACCAACACTTGCCGTCGTATCCTGTCGTTCAAAGGTGTATTGTACCTGAAACACCTGATGCGTGGTGTAGAACTGGGTCTGTTTGATGAGAAAACAGCCTGGGAAAAATTCGAGTCTTGGAACACTGAGCACGAGCAACTGGTTGTAAAACGCGAAGAAGCTCACCGTAAGCACAAAGCTGAAAAGCGCAATGCTACAATGGGTGAATCAGTTCGCCGTGTTGAAGAGAAAATGGCTGCTAAAGCTGCTGCTGCACAAGCTTCAGCTGAAGGCGAAGGTGCTGAAGAAACAGCAACTGCTACTGAAGGTGAGAACCAGGAAGGTTAATCCTTTCCGACAAATACTTGAAAGAGCAACGGTATTACCGTTGCTCTTTTCTTTTGTACCTACTAGTCAATTTCTCCACTACGTATAAGAATGCGGAAAAAGATTTTTAAAATTGTGGCGTTTTAAAAAAGCTAACTGCCTGATATGGAAAACGAAAAGAAGATCAATTTCCGCCTGCTCACTTACATAAGCCTGGGACTGATGCTGCTGATCATGTTATGGGTAAGCAAAGATTACGGCATTAGCGGCGACGAGGTGACGCAGAATACCTATGGCCACCACGTTTATGATTATTATGCTTCTGGTGGCGAAAACAAGGCAGCGCTTTCTTATAAGAACGTCTATTTCTACGGTGGCTTTTACGACTTGCTTTGTGTTTGTGTCAATAAGATGCTGGGTGTCAACGAAGCTATGGAATACGAGACCCGCCATTTTATTAATGCGATATTTGGCTTCCTTGCTATTTTGTTCACGGCGCTCCTGGCGCGCTTGGTTCGTGGCTGGGACGCAGCGTTGTTAGCTGTGTGGTTCTTGTTCTTGTCACCACGTTTTTTTGGCGAAAGCATGAATAATCCTAAGGATATTCCATTTGCCTTAGGTATGCTGATGGGAGCCTATTTTACTATCAGGTTTGTTCGTGCTTTCCCCAAGCCTACCTGGAAAGATGCCTTATGGCTGGCATTGGCTATAGGCTACGCAATAGGCATACGGATCGGTGGTCTTCTGCTTATTCCGTTCGTTTTCGTAGCCCTTGGCATTGAGTATTTATTTGACTGGCGCAAAAACTATACACTCAGCAGCAAGGAAATACAATCAACGGCTGTGAAAGTAATAGCATTGTGTATCGCAGGGTATTTTTTCGGACTGATTTTCTGGCCTTATGCATTGCAGGCGCCATTGTCTAATCCATTGCAGGCATTGGGTGAAATGTCTCAGTTTTCTACAGGTATCAGGATGCTGTTTGATGACCGGCATATTATGAGCCAGGACATTCCGGCCAGCTATATACCTCATTGGATGGCTATTACAAACCCTGTGATAGTGTTGGCGGGTATTATATTGTCTCCATTCCTTTTGTTTCGCAAGGAGCTGAAACGTTCTACTATTCTGTTTCTATTCTTTGTTGCAATATTTCCATGGGCATATGTCGCTTACAAAAAATCGCCGATGTACGATGGCTGGCGCCATATGCTTTTCGTTTATCCTCCACTGGTAGTTTTAAGCGCGCTGGCTTTCTTATCAGTTATTTGGTCGATAAAAAACAAGATCGCCAAATATGCAGTAATAGGTCTGCTTGTGATCGGGTTACTATTGCCTGCAAAATGGAGTATTGCAAATCATCCTAACCAGATCGTGTATTTCAACGAGCTGGTGGGTGGGGTTGATGGTGCATACGGATACTATGAAACGGACTATTACATGAACAGCGTTAAACAGGCGGTCTTTAAATTAGCTAAAGACAAAGATCTCTATCATGCCAAGGATACTGTGCTGATCGGTACTAACTGTATCGACCCGATGTGGTATTACGTTGCTCGTATAAATCCCAAAGTTCGTCCGGTGTACGTGCGTTATCGAGAGCGGTATAATACAGACTATGACTATGGTATCTTTTTCTCTCGCTTTATTGAGAAGTCATTCTTGCAAAACGGGTTGTTTCCGCCTTCTGGTACTATTGACGTGATAAAGGCCGATAATACCCCCCTTATGGCGATCACCCAGAGAGACAGTGCACAGGTTTACGCCATGCAGGCAAATGCATTCCTGAAGGCAAATGATCTGCCCAATGCTGCAGTTTACTATCAGAAGTCTTTGGCCTTGAATCCTAAAAATGAAACCGGATATCAGCCATATGCGATCATTCTTGCAAATCTTGGTCGCATTGACGAATCAATAGCCGTAATGAATCAATACACCCAAATAGATCCGGCTAATATCGAAACGTACGACCTGCTTAGTCAACTGTATCGTGCCAAGGGTGATATGCAAAATGCACAACAGGCCGAGGTGAAGAAGAATGCACTTATGATGGAAGCGCAAGGAGACGACACTGAATAGCAATGACTTCCGGGAATGCATCTACTCCAGGTTCACCAGCTGCTCGACGTCATTTTCATACGTTCGATGCACTCCGCTTTTTCGCGTTCCTGAAAGTGTTCCTGTTACATGTCCCGATCATTGCATTTCCCTGGTTTAATTACGTAAGGGCAGGTGGCGGCATTGGTGTACAATTCTTCTTTGTACTGAGTGGTTTTCTTATTACCTACATCATTTGCGAAGAAAAGGCGCGTACGGGGCAGCTAAACCTAAAAAACTTTTTCGTTCGCCGGATATTGAGGATATGGCCGCTGTATTACCTGATGGTAGCGGTGGCGTATATTACTCCTTATATTCTAGAGCATTTTCTGCACCTTCCGTCATCTGGTGAGGGGTACAGGCCTAATATCTGGGTATCTGTTTTGTTCCTGGAGAACTACAAAATGATGGCTACAGGTCAGCATGCTAATGTTTCGCCTCTGTCTGTCATGTGGACCCTGTGTATAGAAGAGCATTTTTATATTGTTTGGGGGCTGCTCTTGTATTATTTGAATCTCAAAGACTTGCCAAAGCTTATTGTCGCATGTCTTTTAGCAGGGCTGGTCTGCAGAATGGTGTATGTCGCAAATAATATTCCTACCAGCGATCTGTTTACTAATATTGATCTCTTTGCCTATGGAGCGATTCCGGCTTATCTGCTTATTGCTAAAGGTGAGCAAGTAGACGTTGCGATCAATAAGATCCCTTATTGGGCGAAGCTAATGTTTATTGTAAGCCTTCTCCTGACGATCCTGGTTTGCTCGCAATACAAAACCGACAAAGATTATGTAGCCATCACAAGCCTCCTGGGGCTACTATTTAGTTTGCTAATAATGTTGATACTGCCTGAGAATAACAGGCTTAAAATTGGAGATAAGAATGTGTTGAGCAGGGCAGGGGTGTATACTTATGGGCTATATCTCTATCACACCCTTGTGATAAATTTGCTGAAGCAGGTATACAGCAAGCAGAATATTTCGCTAGATAACGCTGCATCTGCCATTGCGTTCTTTGTTCTGGCCCTAACGGCCACGTTGTTGTGCAGTGTACTGTCGTACTATTTGTTTGAAAAACCGTTTCTCAGGCTGAAGAAGTATTTCCGCTAGCTATTTAACAAAAGAAAAGCGGCGATCAGAATATATATCCCTATTAAAGTTGCAGTAAGCCATTTTGATTTTACCTGCGTTTGTTTCAGGGGCAATTTGTAAGACATTTTCCTGTGTTTTTCCGGTGTTTAAAAGTTATTCTGTTGTCAAATCCGCAATGAATATAGCAACTACTTTTGCAGTCTCCTCTTTTCTAAACCAAAAAATTTAGTACGCTTAATAAGAAGTTTAACAAATTCTAAGCCAAACTCACATTTGCTTTCATATTTCGTTGGTACAAATAGGTTTTTACAATAAGCTGACAAGCCTTTTGGCCCGCGTTATGAAGGCTGGTAGGGCATTTACTGGCATTGTTTTTAAGTGTAAATAGCTGGAAACGTGTATCCAGAAAAGACTGTGTTTATGTCGAAAGCAATGTTGTTATATGCGCATCATACTGATGCTGAATTGATCGATAAGGTGAAGATGGGGCATAAGGCTTGCTTTGAAGTGCTCGTGCGTCGTCATAGCCAGGCTTTATACAGGATCGGCCGGATGTTTGGATTGGTTGGCGGCCAGGTCGAACAATTGGTTAGCGAAACACATTTGAGTGCTTTTCGGAATATAAGCAAGATGCGTAATAGGTCATTGTACCGAATCTGGTTGACCACGGCTATGATGCACAAGTGCAGGGCGACTGTGCGTACACAAACAGACAACGTCTTGTACGTCTCAGATCCTTCGATGTTGGCTACCCGAAGCGCCTGTCATTATACCGAGCGGTTTAACAGTAGTTTGATGGTGACGAGCCGGCTTGAAAAGCAATTGGACAAGTTGCCGGTTAGCAGTCGTATCGTTTTTATCCTGCACAAAATAGAAGGATATTCTATTCGCGAAACAGCTAAGCTGTTAAATACTTCTGAACAGAAGATAGTTGCAGCTATCGAAAGCGCAAAAGCGAGCCTGCGTTCTCTGGCGCGCAACTGGCATTACCATGCCGACGTATATACTATCGACGATTACACAAGGAATAGCATAGTCAGTGAAGTCATGGCCAAAATAGACGCTCGTCTTTTGGCCGCACCGGTGTTAGCACCACGTGCCTGATCAGCTATTTTACCAGCCATTTTTCTATTTCGTGCTGGTCTAATTCGATGTATTTTGTCTGTGCTTCAACCTTGCCGGTATTAATCCAATATATAACAGGCCAGCTGTATCCGATCATATTGGTAAAAGCATCGCCATCTAGCTTGGTGTAAGGTACATTTGACGCTTCAGTTTCCTTCCAGAACGGTTCCATGTATTGATCCTTCCCCGCCACTACGAAATAGAATGGTAACGATGGGTTGCGAAGCTTCATAATGTGCATTTTTTTAGCTGCCATTCGGCAGTGCGGGCAGCTGAGGCTCAAAAACGCAATGACGTGTTTGCCCTGTTTTAATTGTACCGGAGCTACAGGTTTGCTGAGCGTAGTATCGTATAGCGGCGCCAGGTTCAGCTCGAAGCTATCTTTCTGCAGCCACTGGGGCTTGCTTTCGGGTATCGGGTAAAAAATGAACGGAAGCGCACAAAGGATCAAAAAGATAAGCGGGTTGACAAATCGCAACCAATTGAATCTCAGTCCTTGATGGAATTTGGCAATTACGAGCAGCAACGCAATTAGTGCTACATTCTTTAGTAGTGATGCTGACGGACTCATCAATATCTCGTCTCCAAAGCATCCACAGTTGATGTTATTTCCGACCGTTACCCATAGGAAAACGAGGTAGGCAGAAAATATTAGTAGCAAGGCAATTGCTAGTTTCGGCACCCATTTTTTTCTGCCGAAAGAGTTGAATATGAGTAAGCTGCCGAGTGCTATTTCAAGTCCTCCGAAAAACCTTGCAGACAGTTCTGCCACGCGCCATGACAAACCAGCAAACTGTACGATAGTCCATTCAAATTTCTCCAGGGCAGGGTAGTTATAGAGCTTTGTCCATGCTGAATATAGAAAAGTAGCACCTAAAGCAATGGATAGTAAAACCAAAGCTGTTTGCTTGAGTATCTTCATTTTGCAAAAATAAAAGGGCATCATTGAAATGATACCCTTTGTTATACTAAAATATTATTTAACTCTGTTGCTAAATAGTAAGAGCAATAATTATTTTACGTCGCAGCTACCAGAAGCGGTAATGCCAAGTGCTTTTGCTGCTTCGATAGAAGTTTGCATGTCTTTATCGTAAGTTTCGCATTTTGATTTAGCGTCGCTTTTCTTCATTTTACCTAACGATATTGAAGTATCGGCAGTAACACCAGCTACAGTTGCAGAACATTTGCAGCTATAGTCTTTTTTACAAGCAGTAAAGCTCATCATACCAAAAAATGCAAGGGCTGCGATTGGGGCGATTTTTTTCATAAGTATAGATTTGTTTAGAATTTGGATACAAAAATAGCCGCCGCTTCGAAAAATCAAAGTGAAGAGTGTACTTTTTTAAATATTAAATGAGCTAACTGTCAGCATTAAATAACTAAAAAAGCATCTGGCAGAGGCCTTAGCTGGCAAAACGCCATATATTCACATCGGCTTATCTTCGCATCGGGTACGATCGTTATATGTCGTTGATTGTTAATGCGATGATGCTATTAGCGGAATAAATATTTCTCCACAGTTTAGTTTTTTCCGTCATTTCGGAGAAGTTTGGAATATTTTTTGCTATTTCAGTTGCCATTTTTTATATTTGCAATCCCTTTGCGGGGAGCTAGCACGTGCGCAACAAATTATTGACTGATTTTTATTAGAAACAGACCTAACCTGTACTAAAAGGTGATGCCTTTTGGGACGGGGATTTTTTGTTTGTAAAAAAGGAGTTTTAAACATATTATGGCTATACCACAAAAACGAACCGGCACAGGTCGTATCAATTTCGCTAAGATCCACGATGTAGCGGAAACACCTGACCTGCTGGGCATTCAGCTTCAATCGTTTAAAGATTTCTTCCAGTTGGAAACTACGCCTGATAAGCGTAACAACGAAGGACTCTTCCGGGTGTTCAAGGAAAACTTTCCTATCACTGACACGAGGAACATCTTCGTACTGGAATTTCTGGATTACTTCATCGATCCGCCACGCTACACTATTGACGAGTGTATGGAGCGTGGCCTTACTTATTCGGTACCTCTGAAGGCAAAACTTCGCCTTAGCTGTAACGATGAAGAACACGTAGACTTCGAAACAATTGTTCAGGATGTGTTCCTGGGCAATATCCCATACATGACCCCACGCGGTACCTTCGTTATCAATGGTGCTGAGCGTGTGGTTGTTTCTCAGCTGCACCGTTCACCAGGCGTATTCTTTGGTCAAAGCGTTCACCCGAACGGTACCAAGATCTACAGCGCCCGCGTAATTCCTTTCAAAGGAGCGTGGATGGAGTTTGCTACCGACATCAACAACGTGATGTATGCTTACATCGACCGTAAGAAGAAGTTCCCGGTAACTACACTGCTTCGTGCCATCGGTTACGAAACGGATAAGGATATCCTGGAACTGTTCGGTATGGCCGATGAGGTAAAAACCGATAAAAAATCACTGGCTCCGCACATCGGTCGCCGCCTGGCTGCCCGCGTACTGCGCAGCTGGACAGAAGACTTCGTAGATGAAGATACCGGTGAGGTGGTAACTATCGAGCGTAACGAGGTGGTACTTGACCGCGATAACGTACTCGATGAGGACAACGCAAACATGATCCAGGAAATGGGTATCCCAACCATCTTCCTGCAGAAAGAAGAGGTGAGTGGTGACTTCTCGATCATCTACAACACACTGAATAAAGATACTTCTAACTCAGAGCTCGAAGCGGTTCAGCACATCTACCGTCAGCTGCGTGGTTCTGATGCTCCGGATGATGAAACAGCACGTGGCATCATCGAAAAGCTGTTCTTCAGCGACAAGCGTTATGACCTGGGTGAAGTAGGCCGTTATAAGATCAACCGTAAGCTAGGTCTTGATATCAACCTTGATACCAAAGTACTGAGCAAACAAGATATCATTTCCATCATTAAATACCTGGTACGTCTTACCAACGGTAAAGCGGAGATCGACGATATCGATCACCTGAGCAACCGTCGTGTACGTACTGTGGGTGAGCAACTGTTCGCACAGTTCGGCGTGGGTCTGGCACGTATGGCGCGCACCATCCGCGAGCGTATGAACGTTCGTGACAACGAGGTGTTCACGCCGATCGACCTGATCAACGCTCGTACACTGTCTTCAGTTATCAACTCATTCTTCGGTACTTCGCAACTGTCGCAGTTCCTCGATCAAACCAACCCGCTGTCTGAGATCACGCACAAACGTCGTATCTCTGCCCTCGGTCCTGGTGGTCTGAGCCGTGAGCGCGCAGGCTTCGAGGTTCGTGACGTTCACTACAGCCACTACGGTCGTCTGTGTACTATCGAAACACCGGAAGGTCCAAACATCGGTCTGATCTCTACGCTGTGCGTGCACGCCAAGATCAACGATATGGGCTTTATCGAAACTCCTTACCGCAAGGTAAAAGACGGTAAAGTAGACCTGAAGACCCACTATTTCATGAGCGCGGAAGAAGAAGACCTGGCGAAGATCGCCCAGGCCAACATCCCGCTGGATGAGAAGGGTAACTTCGTTGAAGAAAAGGTCAAATCACGTCAAACAGGTGACTTCCCCATCCTTGACAGGGAAGAGGTTGAATACATGGATGTCGCGCCAAACCAGATCGTAGGTCTGAGTGCGTCGCTGATTCCGTTCCTTGAGCACGATGATGCCAACCGTGCGCTGATGGGATCGAACATGCAACGCCAGGCAGTACCGCTTATCCGTGCGCAGGTACCTATCGTAGGTACAGGCCTGGAAGGTAAAGCTGCCCGCGATGCAAGGATCCAGATCCACGCTGAAGGTAATGGTGTAGTTGAATACGTAGATGCTAACGAGATCCATGTTCGTTACGACCGTAACGATAAGGATCGCCTGGTTTCTTTCGAAGACGATCTGAAAATTTACACGCTTACAAAATATAAGAAAACCAACCAGAGCACCAGCATCACATTGCGCCCATGTGTAAACAGGGGAGCCAAAGTGAAAGAAGGCGACTTCCTGACCGAAGGTTATGCAACGCAGGATGGTGAACTGGCACTGGGCCGTAACCTGAAAGTGGCCTTCATGCCATGGAAAGGTTACAACTTCGAGGATGCCATCGTTATCAACGAGAAAGTGGCACGCGATGACTGGTTTACTTCAGTACACATCGACGAGTACGAACTGGAAGTACGTGATACTAAACTGGGTGAGGAAGAACTTACTCCAGATATCCCGAACGTATCAGAAGAGGCTACAAAAGACCTCGATGAGAACGGTATCATCCGCATCGGTGCTCACGTAGGTGAAGGCGACATCCTGATCGGTAAGATCACTCCTAAAGGTGAAACTGATCCTACTCCGGAAGAAAAACTGCTCCGCGCTATCTTCGGTGACAAAGCCGGTGATGCAAAAGATGCTTCTCTGAAGGCACCAAGCGGTACTGAAGGTATCGTTATCTCTAAACAGTTGTTCCAACGCGCTAAGAAAGACAAGAACTCTAAGGTGCGTGAGAAAGCTGCCCTCGAGAAAATTGAAAAGACACACGAGAAGAACTTGCAAGATTTGCAGGAGCTGCTCAACGATAAGCTGATGACCCTGTTGAAAGACAAGTCATCTGCAGGTATCACCAACAACTTTGGTGAACTGGTGCTGGCTAAAGGCGGCAAGTTCAATTCGAAAACGCTGAGTGCGATCGATTACCAGAACGTAAATCCGCTGGGCTGGACAGGCGACCAGGCAACTGACGACCTGATCAACCAACTGCTGCACAACTATAACATCAAGTACAACGAAGAACTGGGCCGCTACAAACGCGAGAAGTTCAACCTGAGCATAGGTGACGAGCTTCCTGCAGGCGTTCTGAAACTTGCTAAAGTATACCTTGCCAGCAAGCGTAAACTGAAAGTGGGTGATAAGATGGCCGGTCGCCACGGTAACAAAGGTATCGTTGCCAAGATCGTTCGTGAAGAGGATATGCCGTTCCTGGAAGACGGAACGCCGGTTGATATCGTTCTGAACCCGCTGGGTGTACCATCGCGTATGAACCTGGGTCAGATCTATGAGACTATCCTCGGCTGGGCAGGTGAGAAACTGGGTGTGAAATTCGCTACGCCTATCTTCGACGGTGCTTCGGTTGACGAGATCGCAGGTCTGATCGACCAGGCAGGTATCCCTGACTATGGCCACACGTTCCTGTACGATGGTGAGACCGGTGAGCGTTTCCACCAGAAAGCTACGGTTGGTATCATCTACATGATCAAACTGCACCACATGGTTGACGATAAGATGCACGCGCGTTCTATCGGTCCATACAGCCTCATTACGCAACAGCCTCTGGGTGGTAAAGCTCAGTTCGGTGGTCAGCGTTTTGGTGAGATGGAGGTGTGGGCACTTGAAGCTTATGGTGCTGCCAACATTCTGCAAGAGCTGTTAACGCTGAAATCGGATGATATCATGGGTCGTGCAAAGACTTATGAGGCCATCGTTAAAGGCGACAACGTTCCGAAACCAGGTATTCCAGAGTCGTTTAACGTATTGGTGAACGAGCTGCGCGGTCTCGGTCTGGAACTGAAATTTGAATAGTTATTAGCCCTTTAAAGGCACCATTTCGAACAATGTGAGAATCTCCCGGACAAAATGTTTGGGAGACTCTCACCCGAAATGAGAAAGTAAACGGACCCGGTCCACAACAAACACTAAAACATTTCTTTAAAATGGCAATAAAGAAGGATAATCGTCCCAAAGCTGGTTTTAATAAGATCACTATTAGCCTGGCTTCTCCTGACACCATCCTCGATAGGTCTTATGGCGAGGTGTTGAAGCCTGAGACTATCAACTATCGTACGTACAAACCTGAACGTGATGGTTTGTTCTGCGAAAAAATATTTGGTCCCGTTAAGGACTACGAATGCTATTGCGGTAAGTACAAGCGTATCCGTTATAAGGGTATCGTGTGCGACCGTTGTGGTGTTGAAGTAACTGAAAAGAAAGTACGTCGCGAACGCATGGGTCACATCAAACTGGTGGTGCCTATCGTTCATATCTGGTATTTCAAGAGCCTGCCAAACAAAATTGGTTACCTGCTGGGTGTTAGCTCTAAGAAACTGGAAAGCATTGTTTACTACGAGCGCTATGTGGTAGTGAACGCTGGTGAAGCTGAAGACCTGATCCGTCAGAAGCTGAACCTGAAAGATTCTGAAAATACGCATCAGCAACTGCTGACAGAAGACGAGTACCTCGAAATTCTGGATGCGATATCAAAAGACAACCAGTACCTGCCTGACGATGATGCGAACAAATTCATCGCTAAGATGGGTGCTGAAGCAGTACACTCACTGTTGAGCCGCATCGACCTCGATCAGCTGTCTTACGATCTGCGTAATGCTGCCGCAAACGAAACTTCACAACAGCGTAAACAGGAAGCCCTGAAGCGCCTGAGCGTTGTAGAAGCTTTCCGCGATGCGAATACACGTGTTGAGAACCGCCTGGAATGGACTGTAATGCAGTACATCCCGGTTATTCCACCAGAACTGCGTCCGCTCGTTCCGCTGGATGGTGGCCGTTTTGCGTCTTCTGACCTGAACGACCTGTACCGTCGCGTTATCATCCGTAACAACCGTCTGAAACGTCTTATCGAGATCAAAGCTCCTGAAGTGATCCTGCGTAACGAAAAACGCATGCTGCAGGAAGCGGTTGACTCCCTGTTCGATAACAGCCGTAAGTCTAACGCCGTAAAAGCAGAAGGTGGCCGCGCCCTGAAATCACTTTCAGATGTTCTGAAAGGTAAACAAGGTCGTTTCCGTCAAAACCTGCTTGGTAAACGTGTTGACTACTCTGGTCGTTCGGTTATCGTGGTAGGCCCTGAAATGAAACTGCACGAGTGCGGTCTTCCGAAAGATATGGCTGCTGAACTGTTCAAACCGTTCATCATTCGTAAACTGATCGAAAGGGGTATCGTTAAGACGGTAAAGAGCGCGAAAAAGCTTGTTGAGCGTAAAGAATCAGTGGTTTGGGACATCCTTGAAAATGTTCTGAAAGGCCATCCGATCCTCCTCAACCGTGCCCCAACGCTTCACCGTTTGTCAATCCAGGCCTTCCAGCCTAAGCTGATCGAAGGTAAAGCTATACAGCTGCACCCGCTCGTGTGTTCTGCGTTCAACGCCGATTTCGATGGTGACCAGATGGCCGTGCACGTGCCGCTGAGTCACGCCGCGATCCTGGAAGCACAACTCCTGATGCTGGCTTCGCACAACATCCTTAACCCGCAGAACGGTACGCCGATTACCCTGCCTTCTCAGGACATGGTTCTTGGTCTGTACTACATTTCTAAGGGTAAAAAGACCATGGGCGATGACATAGTGAAAGGTGAAGGCAAAGCGTTCTACAGCACTGAAGAGGTGTTGATAGCACACAACGAAGGCCGCGTTGACCTGCATGCATGGATCAAAGTAAAAGTAGACGTTCGTAAAGAAGACGGTTCGCTGAAAAACGAGTTGACTGAAACAACAGTTGGTCGTGTTATCTTCAACCAGTTCGTTCCGAAAGAGAATGGTTATGTGAACGCGCTGCTTACCAAGAAATCACTTCGTGAGATCATCGGTGCGATCCTGCAAAACACTACAATTCCTAAAACAGTACAGTTCCTTGATGATATCAAAACATTAGGTTTCCGTACGGCCTTCCGCGGTGGTCTTTCGTTCAACGTAAAAGATCTTACCGTTCCGGAAGTAAAAGAACAACTGATCGAAAACGCACAGACGGAAGTTGATGAAGTGTGGGACAACTACAATATGGGTCTCATCACCAACAACGAACGTTACAACCAGATCATCGATATCTGGTCGCGTGTAGATACCCGCGTTACTGAAACCCTCATCCGCGAGATGGCGGCTGATAAGCAAGGTTTCAACTCGGTATATATGATGCTTGACTCAGGTGCCCGTGGTTCTAAGCAGCAGGTTAAACAGCTGGCTGGTCTGAGGGGTCTGATGGCAAAACCACGTCGTAGTGGTTCAAGCGGTTCAGAGATCATCGAAAACCCGATCCTCTCGAACTTTAAAGTAGGTCTGAGCGTATTGGAGTACTTCATCTCTACCCACGGTGCGCGTAAAGGTCTGGCGGATACGGCCCTTAAAACAGCCGATGCCGGTTACCTGACACGTCGTCTGGTTGACGTAGCTCAAGACGTTGTTATCAACGATGAGGACTGCGGCACACTGCGTGGTATCGCGACATCTGCACTGAAAGATAACGAGGAAATAGTAGAGCCACTGTTCGACCGTATCCTTGGCCGTACCTCTCTGCACGATGTGTACGATCCGATCAACGATCAACTTATTGTTCGCGCCGGTGCTGAGATCACTGAGCAGCTTGCTCAGCGCATCGACGACAGCGGTATCGATACTGTAGAAATACGTTCGGTACTGACCTGCGAAGCTCGTCGCGGTGTATGTGCTAAGTGTTACGGTAAAAACCTGGCAACCGGTTATATGACGCAGAAGGGTGATGCGGTAGGTATCATCGCTGCCCAGTCTATCGGTGAGCCTGGTACACAGCTGACACTTCGTACCTTCCACGTGGGTGGTGTGGCCGGTTCTTCAGCTATCGAGTCTCAACTCGTTGCTAAGTTCGACGGTACTATCCAGTTCGACGGTCTGCGTACTACAACTTATAAAGATGAAGAAGGTGAAGACGTTATCGTAGTTATCGGTCGTACCGGTGAGGTACGTATCGTTGACGTAGCTAACGATCGCCTGCTGATAACTAACAACATTCCTTACGGTTCTCACCTGAAAGTGAAGAACGGTCAGAAGGTAACTAAAGGAACAGTGATCTGTACATGGGATCCGTTCAACGCCGTTATCGTTTCTGAGGTGAATGGTAAGATCAAACTGGATAACGTTATCGAAGGTGTTACTTATCGCGAAGAGGCCGATGAACAAACAGGTCACCGTGAGAAAGTGGTTATCGAAACAAAAGATAAAACCAAGATTCCTGGTATCATAGTAGAAGGCAAGGAAGAGAAGATGTACAACCTTCCGGTTGGTTCACACATCATTGTAGGCGCAGGTGACGCAGTATACAATGGACAGGTTATCGTGAAGATACCACGTATCATGGGTCGTAGCCGAGATATCACGGGTGGTCTTCCAAGGGTAACTGAACTGTTCGAAGCTCGTAACCCGAGCAACCCGGCTATCGTAGCTGAGATCGACGGTGTAGTAGCCTTTGGTAACATCAAACGTGGTAACCGCGAGATCATTGTGGAATCACGCGAAGGCCTGGTGAAGAAATACCTGGTGCCGCTGACACGTCACATCATGGTTCAGGACGGTGACTTCGTGAAAGCTGGTACCTCACTGTCTGACGGTGCGGTAACTCCGGGCGACATCCTCGCTATCAAAGGACCTTTCGCTGTACAGGAATACCTGGTGAATGAAATTCAAGAGGTTTACCGTTTGCAGGGTGTGAAGATCAACGATAAACACATCGAGGTGATCGTTCGCCAGATGATGCGTAAAGTAACTATCATCGATCCGGGAGATACTAAGTTCCTGGAAGAGGATACAGTTGATAAATTCGACTTCATGGTTGAGAATGACTGGATCTTCGACAAGAAAGTAATTACCGAAGGTGGTGAATCAGATAAACTGCACGCCGGCCAGATCGTTACCCTCCGCGAGATCCGCGAAGAGAACAGCTTGCTGCGCCGCTCTGATAAAAAGCTGGTAGAATACCGCGATGCTAACCCTGCTACATCAGCTCCGCTGCTGTTGGGTATCACAAAAGCATCACTGGGTACACACAGCTGGATATCTGCAGCATCGTTCCAGGAAACTACCAAGGTGCTTTCGCAGGCGTCTATCAACGGTAAGTCTGACGATCTGATGGGTCTGAAAGAAAACGTTATTACCGGTAACCTTATCCCTGCAGGTACAGGTATGCGCGACTTCGACGACATGGTGGTAGGATCGAAAGAAGAATTCGAACTGCTGATGGCAAACCGCGATGTACTCCAGTTCGACGAAGAAGAATAGTGATTTGGATCTAACTAACAATAAGAACGCCGCTCAATTGAGCGGCGTTTCTGTTTTATGTCGTTGTTGGAAATCTACCAGTGAAAGTCTATCCTATAAGCAATGGTAGGTATTATACCAGTCTGGTAAACAGTTGCTATACGACCGTTCTTGCCGTCAAAATAAGAATAGAAATAATTGCGCCTGTTAGTGATGTTCTGTACATCCAGCTGCAAGCTGTGCGTAGCATGCCTGCGATTAAACTTATAATACACGCTACCGTCGATGCGGAAATAGGGCTTGCCCTGTTTGGTGTAGTATTGCCCGGGCACCATCATCAGTTGCTCATATTGCATTGACCGGGCGAGGTCTATTTCTGATTCCCGCAATCCTCCGCTATATAGCATTTTACCATTAATGCCCAGTATGCGGCTACCGTTGCTATTCAGTTTAAACTCTTTTCCGCCCAACATATTTAATTGGTACGTGCGGTTGAACAGGGTATTGTATTCATCTCCCGCATAGCTTGTGTACAGAGAACGGAACAGTGAACCCGAAACCATTACATAGTAGTTGTTGGCAAAAGGTCTTTCAATGCTCAGGTCAATACCGTAATTGCGGCCTGTGCCGGTGCTTGACAGCGGCTTGTTGATCTCTGCAAGCGAATAAATATTTTGAGTATTTAGCAATGAGAAGGCGTTGTTTGAATCGGCTTCTACAGGTATGCTGTACAGGTGCTGGTAGTATACTTCAGCCTTCAGTCGCATTTTCAACGGCAGGCTGGTTTCGTAACCGCCTATGATATGAAACGCTTTGAGGAGGTCAAGGTCTTTGTTTGTCTGACGGATCACATTCCCGAGCGAGTCGTTCTGGAAAAGATAGACGGAAATGTGATCGGGTTTGCTGTGGAAACCTGCTGATAACGCAAAGGTCTGTTTGTTCAACTGGTAGCTCAGCGAAGCACGTGGTTCTATGGTGCCTTTTTCCGTCAGGTAGTAGTAGGAGCTATGTACGCCGGTTATCAGTGTCAGTTGCTCAGTAAGGCGCGCCTTCCACTGCATATAAGCCTGGTAGTATTGCGTGCTGCCTTTGCCTTTTATGAATTCTATCCATTCTCCGCGTTCCTTGTCATGATAGGCTTCCTCCATGTCGGCACCTATTTGTTGTGCCACGATACCAGCTCGCACAGTGTGCCTGCTGCTTAGCTTATTGTTATACATCACCGTACCGCGGTAATAGGTATTGATGTGGCGCGCGTGCTGTGTAGGTACTTCAGAATAATTGTTAGTTGGATTGAGTGAGTCAATGTCGGATTTATAAGAGTCGGTGGCCGCCGATACTACGGTTTTGATGTAGGAGTGGTTGTTGACGAAGTATTGGTGCGTGATGCCTGCTACACCCATTTCGCCATAGGCCCGCAGGCTGAAATTGGGATTGTCGCTGCTCCATTCAGTGCTATCGGCCGTAGCGTCTTTCGATGCTACGTTCAAACCCCAAAGGCCCCAAAGGGAAAAGGTGCCGGCGTTTTTTGTCGGTAGGTTCACTTTGAATGATAAGTCCTGGTATGCAGGCAGCACACCACCCAAGTCAAAAAAGCCTTGCAGTAATGTTAGGGTAGAGTAGCGGTAGTTGATCAAATACGATGCCTGTCCGCCCTTGCGGAATGGACCTTCTGTTGCTATTTCTGCACCCAGTGTACCTATCTGCACGCTGTGCTCGCGACGCTCCTGGTTGCCGTTACGGAACTGTAGATCGAACGCGCCAGAAAGTGCAGCTCCAATCTCAGCAGGGAATGCACCGGTATAAAAATCAGTAGCTGCCAGTGTGTTTGCATTCAGCATGCTCACCGCGCCACCCGATGTACCCAGCGAATTAAAGTGGTTAGGATTCGGTATCTCGATACCTTCCAGCCGCCACAGAACACCCTTTGGTGAGTTGCCACGTACTACTATGCCATTCTCCCTGTCGTTGCTGCCCGATACCCCCATAAAATTCATGGCCATACGTGCCGGGTCTGATACAGTGGCTGCATAACGCTTTGTTTCCTCTACAGAGAATGACCGCGCACTAACACTGGCAAATTCATTTTGCGCGCCGAAACGGTTGCGCTTTGCACTAACACTCACTTCCTTCAGGCGCTGGATGTTTTCTGTGAGCGGGATGTTCAGTTCCGTTTCCTTGCCCGAACTGATCATCACCTCGCTTATTGTTCTCGGTGAATACCCATTATAGCTGAACTGGAATGACTGCCTGCCCAGCGGTACTCCTTCTAATAGATAATAGCCCTGGTCGTCGGTTATAGTATTGATGCTGCTGTTTGATGCAAGCACGACAGCAACCCCGGCCAACGGTTGTTTTGATTCAGCATCGGTGATGATGCCGCGTACAGTTTGTGATAATGACCGATCCTGTGCAATAGCAGGGCTGATAGCTGTAATACAAAGAACCAGAAAGGGTATTAAATGCTTGTACATAACAGGGAGTAGTAATGCAAGATAAGAACAACAATAGTTAACAACATTTTTTATCTTTAGATCACACCAAAACTCACCACATACCATGGCAAACTTTCAACAGGCTTATGCTATCACCATGCACAACGAAGGCGGCTACGCCAATAATAAAAACGACAGCGGCGGAGAGACATGGAGGGGCGTGGCCCGCAACTACTGGGCTAAGTGGCCAGGCTGGGCTATCGTCGATAAAATAAAGGCTTCCAAACCTGCCAATCTTAATGACGCGCTTGCTGCCGATGCCGCACTCAAAACACTAGTCGATAAGTTTTACGAAGAGAACTTCTGGAATGCTATCGGGCTGCCTGCAATGAACTGCCAGCAAACGGCCAACCAGTTGTTTGACATAGCTGTAAACATGGGCACTGGCACGGCTGCCAAACTTTTGCAGCAAGCAATTAATGCACTGAAGCCGGGTGCCGTTAAGGTAGATAGCTCCGCCGGACCGTCTACGATAGAGGCGGCCAATGGCCAGCCGGATGAAGCCTTGTACAATGCCTTGGCCGCACAGCGTCGCCAACGTTATGAAAGCATCATAGCTGCTAATCCATCGCAGGCTGCATTCAGGAACTCGTGGATGAGCAGGATAACACCGTGGAACAGCGAGCACATTGCTTAAGGCAGCAACTGTATTACTTTGTTTTATCGTTCGCAACTATGTCTATCACGCTAACGATCCATCGTTCGCTGAAGCCTGCTATAAATGCAATGATGATATAAGAGTAGGGCGATGTCAAAAATGCCTCGCTGAAAATATTAGTGAGCAGTGTGGAGTTCAGTAGCATGAGTGCTACCAACGCTGCTGTTGCGCCTATAGCCAGCCGGATGACTGTGATGTAAAAGCCCACCATGTGGTCGGGTATCTTGCTGTTGACTGGCGTGGCCGTTAATGTATATGCCATACTGAGACAAGCGCCCAACGCCCCGAATTCAATTGACACCAAAACCTTTTGCCACATTTGCGTAGGCTGTGAAATATCGATGAGCAGAACGGTACCGATCACGGTGGCTATGAAGAGAACTAACAGAAAAGCCAGTATGTTGAAGTTGACGCGGCGCAGCGATATCCTGTAAAACTGCGTCTGGTAGTGCTCGTTCCTTATTTTGGTAGCAGCTACCACATCTTCCCGCACGATGTCTTCCCTTATCGCGTCGACAGTGCCTAGTAATGCACCGATCTGTTTTTGTCTCCACGATGGTATCTTTTCTGCAGCCTCTATGCACAGTTGCCTGGCTTTGGCCCTCCATGCCGAATCTTCCATGGCGTGCAGCAGGAGCAGCTCTGCTTCCTGGATATAATTCCATGCGTTCGAAGCATCTCTTTTTGCCATGGCTTTAGCCTTATCTAGGGCATCAGTGGCCCCGGATATATAGGCATTTGTCTTGTCGTAGCCGTTTACCTCGCGCGCTATCGAGTCTAATGCAGCCAGCAGCCGTTGCTCGGCCAGCTGCCTGAATGAAAAGGTTGATGGGATGTTCATGGTGTGTTGTGTGTAGGTTAGTAAAGTAAGAGCCGGTGAATCGTTACCCGAATTTAATCATTTTTGATAATATGATAAATAGGGCACCTGCCTCTGTTTCTATTGGACTGATTCAAGTCTCACTTTACCGATACTTGACTTGTTGAGAGCAGCAGATGGAGCAAGAGTTGGGCGACCAATAGCCTTCCGGGCGCTCAGCCTTTTGGCAAGCGATACAACCACCATTGCGATGGCTGCACCTAAAGCTGCAAGGGCAATGTCCTTGTGCGCATCCCACACGTCGCCCTGTGTAGCTACATAGGTTTCTCCTGTAGCAGGAGTAGTGAGTTCTGCCACACCCCATTCTATCATCTCAAATATAGTTCCGAGCGAGAATGCTATTTCTATGGGCAACAGCCATGCCGCTTTGCCGGATACTTTAAACCTGTTCAGCAATATTTCTCTTGCAGGGTAGGCTATTAACAGGCCGAAGCTAAAATGAACGATGCGGTCGTACGGGTTGCGCCATAGGTCGTACCGTTCTTTCAGCCACTCACCAAAGGCATTGGTGGTGTAAGCATAGAACGCACCATAGCAATGCAACATCACGAACATGAAGATCAGTAGGTAACTAAGGTCGCTTAAGCGGTGCCCCCGGTGAGTAAACACCATTGCGGGTAGCAAGATCATCACCAGCAGGTTTTCGATGATCCAGTTTTCCATGTTGTGGTTATTAAACCAGCCATAGGTCCAGTAAGCGAGGAACAGTCCGGTTAGCAGCCATAGAAAACGGTTGGCGGCAAATGGAGTTCGCTCTGAAGACGCAGCAGTAGTAAAAGCCATAACTGAGTTATTTGTGGAGTAACAAAGGTTGCTAAGGCCCTGATCAATAGCTAATTGATTGTTACTTACGGTGCTGCATTGTTTTGCGGAAAATGCAAATGAGGGAGTTAGTGTAGGTAATAATTGCAATTCTTGCCTACGCTAACTCCTTCGGTCGTGTGTTGTCACCGACCGAAATATGGGATGTGATGACTGATATTTTGGTTGGTGAGAACACCAACCAAAGGGGGATTTTTTTATATGTGATAAGGTCGTTGTAAATTCAATCATTGATACAGCCGGCACAATAGAATAGCTGATCGAGTCGTTATATCGTTTACCTAAAATCATTATGATGTTTAAAAAAATCGTTTTTGCAGCACTCGCTGTCTTCGGTTTAAGTCCTGTTGCGTATTCTTTTAACCCATGCCTTTCGTTGTTGGGAAGCTATACATCTACAAAGAACTACAACACTGTCAATGCTGGTGCGTTTGATATTCAAAATAGAAAGGTCAATTTCGGCGTGGAGCTGACGCACAAGTTTTATCTGGTTGATGATCTCTTCCTGAGGACTGGCTTTAGATACAATACGTACAAAACTTCATTCTATGGCAAAAATCAAATCCCGAAGCTTTATGATAGCCCATATCCGTTGGCATGGAAAAGAGGTTATGAAAGTTACGCTATACCGGTCCAGCTTGGAAGAGATATTGTTGTTAACAACAGCAACAGAGGCGACTTTTATGTTGGGTTTTCAGCGGGAATATTTAATCCTACCAGCGCTGAGGATCGCGTGTCCTCCAGTCTGCCGAGAGACCTCTCGTTTGCTGATACAATAATGGTAAGTAGTTGGGATTCTGTTAATGCTCCGTCTTCTTTCTTTCCGACAATAGACTTTGGAGTTAATTATCAGCCGTTTAAAGCTGCGCCAAGGTTTAGCATCGGGGTGTTGTGTTCTTTTCAATTAAATAAAACGGAGCCGCAATCTTTTCACGCGGTAGTTCAAAACCTGAGCACCGGAAAGGAATACCGGTATGAAATGGAGCACCATCAGAGCTTTATCAATTGTGCAGTATCACTTAGTTATACTTTTGGAAAGCCACGATCAATTGTGAAGAAGAACGATAGAACAGATTGTCCTCGGTAGTGCGACCGAGATGTGATAACCTACATTTGGGTTGGTGATAACACCAACCAAAGGTTGAATGCACGAATATGTAGCCGATATTTTGGTTGGAGAGAGCACCAAGCAAAGTGAATCAATGTCTGCGAATACAACACTGGAACAAGCCAGTGACATTTCAACTCATCCACACAGAATAGGTTCTTGTTATGACCCATTTACCATGGATTTTCTTACAGAGGTAGGTGCCTCCGTATTCACAGACGCGCCCACTGTTGAATTCCAGCGAAATTAAAGCAACATCAAAATCAACATTGAACAACGGAATCGAGAATTGAAAATATCCTCTGCCGTATTTGCTATAATAGGTCTTCCAGCCTTTTTTGACATCATTGGTGAACATGCGGTCGATGTATTTTTTATCTACGATGCCATTGCACCTTATTCTGCTGTCCCATTTAAGATCATTTGCAATTCGTGTTTGCGCAACGAATGATAATGTGTCTGTAGGGCTAAAATCATCTACTTTATCTACCTTATAGCGCATCGGACAGGGTTGGTTCAAAATGAAAAGGGTGTCGGTTTCAAGGACACCGGTAAAATCTGGAAATGATATGCGATACATAGTCGTTCTTATGGTGTCTGAAAAGAACGAGTCGGGCTTTATGGTATAGTATGTCCCATTGAAATCTGTATCATTCTTGTCTTTATTGAACGACGCAATCTGGTGTGAATAGTCGCTTGAATTGGTAATGTCATTGAGTAGCTCAATGCTGTTTTTCTCAATGTTCTCATTTGTAAACTGTCCGAAGCAGAACAATGGCAAACAGGTAATTAGTATCAATAGATTCTTCAAGCGAAAAGGTTTGTGTGAATTTACTCAAAGCTCATCTTCGGTGCAAGTGCCTACAGAGCTTAGAATGACACGAGTCTTCCGCCGGATGACTCGTGTCATTCTAAGTCGCCTGGTCTCCGACCGGTAGTCAGTTGATTTAGCCACATTCGGAAATATCAGTTCCGGTTTTTCAAACTCCGGTCACAGACCGACTGTTTTTATAGACTCAAGAGTGCTGCGCTAACTCTTGCTCCAGCTTTTTTATATTGTGCACTTAAACTTAGCAACATGCCCCTCAACATCTCCACCCTCACCATAAACGCCCCCAAAGAAAAAGTATGGGATGCCCTGACTAAACCTGAACTGGTAAAGCTTTGGCAGTTTGGCAGCGTGTTAACCACCGATTGGAATGTTGGCAGCAGCATCAGGTTCAGCACCGAATGGCAGGGCGAGGCGTTTGAGCAATGGGGTACCGTGCTGGATGTTCGGCCTTATGATTTCCTGCAGTACAACCTGTTTGCCCCGCGTCCCGGACTTGAAGACAAGCCGGAAAACTATTTCATCATGTCGTACGTCTTGACCGACACTGAGGATGGCCACACGCAGCTGCAAATAAAGCAAGATGACAACAGGCCCGGCGCTGAACAGGAAGAGCCGCAGGGAGAAGAAAACCCTGTGCTACAGGCGCTGAAGAAGGTAGCTGAAGAGCATTGGTTAGCATAACAGCTCGGCAGGCGATCAGAGATCGTGCAGGTAGCTCTGCAGCGTCATGGCATTATGTACAGCTTCGCCCATGGTATTGTTGAAATAGGCAAATACCGGCAGGCCCTCGTCCAGCCAGTCCTGTATATAGCTGGCGTGTTCGCGCAGAAAATCGTTGGAATAGCCGCCGCGGTAATTGCCCAGCTCCCCGTGGAACCTTAGATAAACGAACTCTTTTTCCATGTCTATAAGCGGGGTGAATGACTTGGGCATGTCCTGCATCACTACCGCAGCCTTATAATGCTCCAGCATTTCATATACGCTGTCGCGGTACCAGGATCTGTCACGAAACTCAACAGCTACATGCCAGCCTTCTGACAACCCGGAGAGCGATATTTCATCCAGTATTTGCCGAACCCTTTGAAAGAAAGACAGTTTGACGCTTCCCGGAAACTGAACCAGGATGCAGCCCTTTTTGTCGTCCGCCATACTGATCACTTCGAGGAACCGGCGTATATCTCCAGGGTCGTACTGCAGCTCTTTGGCATGGGTTACTGATTTCGATAGCTTGAAGGTAAAACGGAACTCATCCGGCACGTCGTTCACCCATTTTTCAATGGTGCGTGCCATTGGCAGCTTGTAAAACGTGCTGTTTACCTCCACGCTGTTCAGCAACGATGCATAATAATTCAAGCGGCTCTTGTCGCGGTATGCGGGAGGGAACGTCTCTTTGTTCGACACCGGCAACGTGACATTGCTGGTGCCGCAATAGAATCGTTTCTGCTGCTTCAGCCTCATGAGTATATATGCATGACCAGGTGTACAAAAACATTGTACCCTTACGGGCGCTTTTCCGCCTTTAAAGTTCATACTCACTTTGGGCTATATTGGGTTGAAGCTGTAAGCTCCGCATCCTCCGAGGTCGAAAAAAAAGCTCTACCTTACAGTTCAAACGACCAGGTATGCCGATCAACATTTCCGCCATTACTATCAATGCGACTAAAGAAAAGGTATGGGATGCCCTGACCAAGCCCGAGCTGGTAAAGCTCTGGCAATTCGACAGCGACCTGACCACCGATTGGCAGGTGGATAGCGACATCAGGTTTACCACCAGGCTGGACGGAACGGTAATGGAACAATGGGGCCGTGTGTTAGATATTCGTCCGCTGGAGTTGTTGCGCTACAGCCTGTTCGCTCCCGGGCCCGATATTGAAGATAAGCCGGAGAACTATTTCATTATGTCCTACATCCTTACCGACGATGAGGGGAATACCAACCTCGAAATAAGGCAGGAAGATAACAGGCCGGGTGCGGTGCAGGAAGAACCACAGGGCGAAGAGAACCCAGTTTTGCAGTTGCTGAAGAAAGTAGTTGAAAGCAATTAGCTGAGCACGATCAGCTATAATATTGAAAACGCCGCTCTCAAGGAGCGGCGTTTGTATTTGTCATTGTTACAGCATGATACGTTGTTCTTCCGGCACCGTGTCGATATGCGGCATCCTGCCCGCCCGGTAGTCGTAGAACAAGCGCGTAATGTCCTGCGGAGTATCGGCTATGAATGGTCCGTGTGCCACAATGTTATCGCCCGTTGGTTGTCCGGCATACAGTATCAGCCTTGTGTTGCCAGCACCTGCGCTTAGCTGCAGTTCGCTCATGCCCGGTGCATTATGAATATCCAGCCAACCCGACTGGTCTGTTTTGAGCAGTTTCTTGTCTTCGCCAACTTCAACGCTACCCTCAATAGGGTAGAGCATGGTATTGTAACCAGCAGGTAGTTGCAGGGTAGTAGCGCTGCCTGCTTCCAGGCTGATGTCGGCCAGGATGAAGGGCGAATAGTTCTCCAGCGGAGAGGTCAATCCTGCCAGCGAGCCGCTGTAGACTTTAATGTTCATACCGTATTCCGATTTCTGCGGCACACGCTCCGGCGGTAGGTCTTGCAGGCGTGGAGTCGTCCAGCGGTCTTTTTTAGGCAGGCTAACCCAAAGTTGCAGTATGCGCATCTTCATGGGCTTGTCGATTGTCTCGGTGTGTACCACACCGCTGCCGGCCGTCATGATCTGCAGGCCTCCTTTTTTCATCTCACCCATTTCGCCCTCCAGTATCAGTGTTACGGTCTCAAACCCGGCATGAGGGTGCGGGCCACCTGCCGGCGAATTATCCTTTTTATCCAGCATATCGTCCATCAGCACGATGAACGGATCACTGTTGGCAAAATCGCCATATATCACAGGCCGTGCTATATGTCCCGCGCCCAGGAACCCCGGTTCCGCAGGTGGTGTTTCGATTCGTGCCAGTTTCCTCTTTATCGTCATGGTATATCCTTTTTATTTATGTGTTCCGGCTCTATTGCCGGAATACAAATTTACCACTGAATGGAGGGGGATAGAACAGTGGTAACTTTTGGGTAACCGGTTACCTGGAGGTAAGCGGTATTATGAAAGATACGAGACGTCCCTCCTCAGTTTGAGGAGGGACAGGTTTGCAGAGAGTCTCGAAGAGCTCGTCGCAAACCAGGGTGGTTGATCAGAACTGTACCGTCGTTGATTTGGCTTTGTGCATATCCTCAGCAACCACCCCCGGCCCCTCCTTAAAACAAGGAGGGGAGGTGTTATGTTTTATTAAGCCAGTAAATTGTTGTGTATTTGTGATAATGAACCTTATCAACCTTGCGATGTCAGAACCGATTTATTGAATTCATGAATGGCCAGAATTCGGGAAATTCCCTAATTCCACGAATTCCGGTTCAGACCTTTCCGACAATCCCGCACGCGCGGGGTAACAAATTGGGGAGAAAATGGAGTACTGTCGCGGCAATCAGCGGAATCCCTCCATCATTCCAATTTGTGTTTCTGACATTTTCCGGAGACAAATCTATACCTCGGGAGATTTCTCGCGCTGCTCGAAATGACGAGTTGATTTCTGCATCATTTAGTAATACTTTAACGCTCAAACCTGTGCCGATAGTACACAGAAGAAAATAGATAATGCGTCAGTTGTAACAAAACCTGAATTTGACCAGTTGGATATGTTTCCTCCGAAAATCCTCCCCAAATCGGCAACAAACGGCAACAAATTCTGGAAAATCGGGTGATTTTTGGCCGATTTTAATAATATATCACTATCTTTGCCATCCCAAAAATCTACTCAAAAGGAGGACTTTAAATTTGGAAGAAAATCAAATTATTAACCAACAAACAAGCGCCCACGACGATTTCGATTGGAGCGTAGACAAACGCAACGTTGCTTCTTACTCACAAGAAAAGCGTCAGCAACTGGAGAAAGTGTATGACAACACTTTCAAAACTATTGAAGAATCAGAACTGCTGCAGGGTACTGTAGTAGGCCTGACCAAAACCGACGCGATCATCAACATCGGTTTCAAATCTGACGGCCTGGTATCGCTGAACGAATTCCGCGACATCGACGTTAAGATCGGTGATGACATCGAAGTAATGGTTGTGGAAAAAGAAGACCGCAATGGTCACCTGCACCTGAGCCGCAAACTGGCGCGCGCAGCACGTGCATGGCAGAAAATTGTTGACTTCTACAAAACCGGCGAAGTGGTTACCGGTACTATCACCTCTAAGACCAAAGGCGGTCTTATCGTGGATGTGTACGGTCTGGAAACCTTCCTGCCTGGTTCACAGATAGATGTGAAGCCTGTTACTGATTACGATCAGTACGTAGGCAAAACTATGGATTTCAAGGTAGTGAAGATCAACGAAGCTATCCGCAACGCTGTAGTATCACACAAAGCGCTTATCGAAAGCGATATCGAACAACAACGCAGCGTTATCATCTCGCAGCTTGAAAAAGGTCAGGTACTGGAAGGTACTGTTAAGAATGTTACCGACTTCGGTGCGTTCATTGACCTGGGCGGCGTAGACGGTCTGCTTTATATCACAGACATCAGCTGGGGCCGCGTAACGCACCCGAGCGAGGTTCTGGAAAATGGTCAGAAACTGAACGTGGTTGTTCTCGACTTCGATGACGAGAAGAAACGCATCAGCCTTGGCCTGAAACAACTGACTGCTCATCCTTGGGATAACCTGCCTGCTGAAATAGTAGAAGGTGCTAAGGTGAAAGGTAAAGTAGTAAACATCGAAGATTACGGTGCATTCCTGGAGATCATGCCTGGCGTAGAAGGCCTGGTACACGTTTCTGAGATCACCTGGTCTTCTCAGCCTATCAACGCGAAGGAATTCTTCAAGATGGGTGATGAATACGAAGCACAAGTTGTTACCCTTGATAAAGACGAGCGCAAAATGAGCCTGTCTATCAAACAACTGACTGAAGATCCTTGGGAAACGATCGAGAACAAATTCCCGATCGACAGCCGTCACAAGGGCACAGTTAAGAACATCACTCCTTACGGTGTGTTTGTTGAATTGGAAACTGGTATCGGTGGTATGATCCACATCAGCGACCTGAGCTGGATCAAACGCTACAACCATCCTAACGAGTTCACTAAAGTAGGTGAGCAGATCGACGTAATGATCCTGAGCATCGACAAAGAGAACCGTAAACTGGCTCTTGGCCACAAACAACTGGAAGAAGACCCCTGGAATACTTTCGAAACTGTATTCCCGATAGGTTCTGTACACGAAGGCCTGGTTACCCGCAAGGATGACAAAGGTGCTACAGTACAGCTCCAATACGGTCTGGAAGCTTACGCTCCTGCACGCCACCTGCGCAAAGAAGATGGCACTAACGTAGAAGCTGAGCAAACACTTCCGTTCATGATCATCGAATTCGATCGCAACGACAAACGCATCCTGGTATCACATACCCGCATTTGGGAACAAGCGAAGAGCGATGAGAAAGAAGCTGTGAAGAAAGAAGCAGCTGCTGAAGGTGAAAAAACCAAGAAAGCAGTTAAGAACATCCAGAGCAAAGTAGAGAAGCCAACACTTGGTGACCTCGGCGCACTGGCTGAACTGAAAGAGAAAATGAGAAAAGCAGAAGGCGACAACTAAGCCTTAGCTGATAAAAGAAAAAGCCACCCAATACTGGGTGGCTTTTTTCATTTGCTGTCTTGTAAAGACAGTTAATGGGTTTGAACATCGGCCAGCCATGGTGGACGTGTCTCTGAGTCCTCCCTTGTGTGGTTGACCCTTATTATAAGCAGGCTAGGTAAGTTGTTAAGGAAGCCCCTTAGGTAGAAACATTGGATGCCTATGGCATTGGTTTTAAAATGATCGTGCATTAAAAAGCCCCGCGTTAGCGGGGCTTTTATTTCTTATTGCTTGATGAAGCGATGTGTTATCGTTGTATTGGCTGACTCTAGTTTTATCAGGTAGAGTCCGTCGTTAAGTTGATTGATATCGATCTCTCCTTGTGGTTTGAAAGAGGTCTTTACTAGCTTACCGGTGATGTCATAAATATGCGCGGTTGCAATTGGTTCTTTGCTGATGATATGCAGCTTGTCGGTGGCAGGGTTAGGCCAAATGTTCAGGCCATCATTTCCTGCGACTTCTTCGATCGAGGTGGAGATCGCAAGTGGTACTAATGGACCGCCGAGAGCGGTAGCATAGTAAAGTCCCCATGGAGCGCCGTTGCTGTTACTGGCTGGACTCTGAAAGCCAGACATCAGTAAAGTAAGCGCTTGACCCTGCAGGCCATCTGCTAAAAGTGCGCCTTTGTATTTCTCGATCTCAATAGACCCGTCATTGTTAGTTACAGTAAATACGTAATTCTTATTAGCAGGTAGTGAAACGTACGGTATGAAGTTTCCGTATATAAGGTTGTCTGCGAGGATATTTGTTCCTTCACGAATGTCAACTGTAGGTATATCCGTAACGCCGTGAGTCATCAGGATGTCGGTATTTGCCGTGTTCGAGCCTTCTTCCCGTGCAGCATTGAAACTACGGATCGCCAAAGGCACTATAGGGCTATATCCCGATGTACTTTTAATGCCATCGAATGTTACTATATAGCGCTTGCCCGAATCAAATTGGATATTCTGTGAGTAAATGACATCGGCTACGGATGTACTTGTCTTGGGGGCTAAACCAATGCTTTTCGCAGCAGCTACGTCAACATCCATAAAGCCTGTTGCTGTTCTGAATGTAAAGTTGTCCAGTAATTTATCTCCATCAACATATACATCAACCGTATCCAGGCTTTTATCCGGACTGTTGTGTATCAGTTGCATTCTTGCGTAAGCTTCAGGGTCGGTTGTTGTGAGTGGGATAAAGGGACCACCTGACGCCGGCACAAACATCACATTAAACGCAGGGCCGTTATTATTGGCCAATGGATTCATAAAACCGCTTGTTAGGATCAATCCTGCAGTACCTGGCACCGTGAGCGACAACAAGGGGAGATCATATGTTTGGATCGTTTTACTGCCTGTGTTATTTGTCAGACGGAACTTATGGTCGCCGAAAGGTACCCGCAGGTAACGGTGTATAGAACCAAATGCCAGATCGTTGACAAGAGTTTCGGTTCCCGCCCGGACATCCATGACAGGAGCATCCGTGGAACCATTTGCGACCAGTAAGTCAATATCAATTGCGTCGTGTGAGATCTCTCTTGCGCCCATAAGGGTGTCAAGTCGAAAGGTCTTAAAAGGATTATAACCTGTATTTGTGATCAACCCATTAGCTATGATAACAATGGTATCGGGTTGACCAAGCAACATATTCATGGAATAAAACACGTCCATAGAAGACGAGCTGGTGTTAGGTGCGATACCTAACTGAAACGGCGTGGTTGCCGGTATATCTACAAATGCAGTCGCCGATCTGAAGTTGAGGTCGTCGATAAATAAGACGTTATCAATGTAGATGTCGATGCCCGGAAGTGCAACATCGGCAGCATTGTTGATGAATTGGGCCTTAGTAGTAGGTTGGGCTTTAAGTGAAATAAAGCTTGCGCAACATAAGATCGCGAGTAGAAGTCTTGCCATAGCGCTGTAATGTAATTTGTGTTTTTTTGATCGAAGGATAAATATAATGAAAACGATGTAATTAACAGTGTTTCATCACTCCATAACCACTGGAAATTTCAAGTTGATTGAATGTAGTAACTTGTACTAATTATGAGATATTGCTCCATCCGTCATTTTGCCCTAAGCTCACTGTTTCTGCTGCTTTTGTCCTCGCAAGTCGGAATGACTATTGCCCAAACATCTCCAAATGAAGTATTTACCTATAACGGAACTACGATTCGGGTTTCGGAAAACGCATCACAATGGCTGGATCAATATCTCAGGGCTAAATCACGAAAAACGACTCAGGTTATCGTGAAATTTCGGACCGCTAATATTGGCACACAAAGTAAGGCGAGTCCGTTGAGCGGCTTGCGGGTTGTTAGTCGAATTGGCGACAGGTTATATACGGCGATCATTGATCAGGAAGCGACAATGCGTCTTTCGGAGCAAATCGAATTTATCAGCGAGGTAAAACCGGAATGGAAACTTTCAGAATTGCTATTGCCTGTATCAGGGAATGACAAAGTTGAAATTATTGCCTCTTTTGTTTCAGGAGTGGGTCATGAAGAAATTGAATCGTCCATACTATCGCTAGGCGGAGAACTGATACCAACAGATTTGCAGTCGTCTGGAATATATAAAGCCAATGTGCCAGGGAGCAAATTGAAACAATTGGCTGCGTGGTATGGTGTTGAATATCTCAGTCGTGGCTCGGAGGACGTACCATTAAATTTTGAATCAAAAACAGCTACTAAGGCAAATCTCGGCTCTTTGGCAATCGGTAGCGGAGGCTTTGGGTTAACCGGAGCGGGCGTTACGATCGGTGTTGGCGATAATATATCGGGTATTGGCCATATTGATCTTAGAGATAGGGTGATCAACTATGCCCCCGGTCCATACGCCAATCACGGTGTTCATATAAATGGTATTGTTGGGGGGGCGGGAATTGTTGATCCAAAAGGAGAGGGATTTGCACCGCGAGCTACTTTAGTTGATCATTTGTTTAGCCAGGTTTGGGAACAAACAACCGCAATGTACCAGGCGCACAACATGACCATCACCAATAATTCTTACGCGGCGGTAATTGGCAGTTGTAATTATGCAGGCACTTATGATGTAAACTCCCTTGCTGTTGATAAAACTGCATTACAGCATCAGGACGTTTTGCATGTTTTTGCAGCGGGCAATGACGGCTATTTGAACTGTTCGCCTTTTCCGCAAGGATTTGCGACAGTAAACGGTGGTTACCAGCCAGCCAAGAATAATATCGTTGTCACGAGCACCGACAAACGATATGTGAATGCCTCAGATGGCGGACGAGGACCGGTGAAGGATGGCAGGTTAAAGCCTGAGATAACTGCTGTAGGAGTGGATGTCAGGTCTACAACGCGCAGTGAGGAATATCTTACATCTGGCGGTACCAGTATGGCTTGTCCTAACGTATCGGGGGCTTTGGGATTGCTGACTGAAAGATATCGTCAATTATTTGGCAATGTAAATCCACCCGCTGTAGTGCTCAAAGCTATCTTGTTAAATGGTGCTACGGACATTGGTAACCCAGGTCCTGATTATCGATTCGGTTTTGGCTTTATGAACATTGGCCGGTCGCTGCAGATAATGAATAGTAACCGTTTCAACTCAAACAATGTTGCTAATGGAGGACAACAAACATTCAATATAACTGTTCCACCTAATACCGCACAATTGAAAGTAATGCTGTGCTGGCACGATGCTCCCGGCAATCCCGCAATGCTGAAGCAGCTGGTGAATGACCTTGACCTTGAAGTGGCCGAACCAAATGCAACAGTTCATCGACCTTTAATTCTCGACCCGTCAGCCCCCAACATCTTGAACAACGCGGTAGAAGGACTGGATAGGTTGAATAATGTTGAACAGGTGGTGGTTAGCAATCCAGCGCCAGGTAACTATATCGTAACAGCAAAAGGGTTTAACATTCCCATGGGTAGCCAGGACTATGTGATCGCTTACGATTTTGTGCCGTCGGGTGTTGCAATAACCTATCCAACTACCGATGCGAAAGTAAAAGCCAACGACTCGCTACGCATTTATTGGGATGCAAGCGATGACAACAACACGTTTGCGCTTGAGATCTCTGATAATGCCGGTGGTAGCTGGACAACGATCAGTAACAATATACCAGCGAGCCAGCGCTATTACACCTGGCTAATACCTTCCATCAATTCGGGTAAATGCCAGATGCGTCTTACAAGAAACAACACCGGGCAGTCGTCAACCACAGGGGATTTTATTATAAATAGTCAGCCGGTTGCGGAGCTCGATGCAGTACAATGCCCCGGATACATTCGGTTGAAATGGAATAGCATAGCGAATGCAACAGGTTACAGGATGTACAGGAAAATTGGGCCAGCAATGGTAGACGTTGCAACAACATCTTCGACTACATATGATTTTACGGGTCTTTCGCTGGATAGCATCTATTATGTAGCAGTTGCTCCTATTGTCGATGGTCTTGTTGGTCACAGGAGTATTGCTGTGAAGCGTCAACCTAATACTGGAGATTGTGCTGGTAATATATCCGATGGTGACCTGATGCTGGAGCGAATTGTGGGACCCAATACCGGCAGAAAATTTACGAGCACAGAACTAAAAACGAGTGAGCCCATTTCTGTACTTGTACGCAATCTTGATGATGTGACCACCAATAACTTTAAGTTGTCCTATAGTGTTAATGGCGGGGTATGGCAGTCGCAGAATTTTACTACGCCGATATCGGCAAATAGTAACTTGAAGATAGACCTCGCTAACATAGATTTGTCTGCCCTAGGTGCGTACGACGTACAAGTTGCAATTCAAAATTTGTTGGCGTCAGATCCGGTGTCGGCAAATGATACAATTGTAAAAACAGTTAAGCAATTGAGTAACGACCCGGTATCGCTGGCGAGTACCTTTGTTGACGATTTTGAGAACCTACCTGCATTATTAGCGACAACAGACCTGATTGGCGTTTCAGATCGTTGGGATTATTTAAATAATACCGATACAGGACGTTTCCGGAGTTTTGTCAATCCTTCGATCACGTTGAACGGTCAGCGTTCCATTAGCCTTGATGCATACAAATCAACACCGGACAATCAAAATGACTTCATTGGCACATTCAATCTTGCAAATTATAATGCCTCGGTAGAAGAGGTGCGTGTTGAATTTGACTACCTGGTCCACGGTCGGCCAAAGTTCAGGGAAGGCAATGAAGTATGGATACGTGGTAATGACACACAACTATGGCAAAGTTTATACACGTTTAATCCCGATAGCACTGGCAAGGTGTTAAATACTGGCAGCCTTTCGATAACCGACGGTCTGCAGGGTGGAGGACAGAATTTTTCAACCAGTTTTCAGCTACGTGTTGGGCAGCACGATAGTTCTGTGATAGCAGCACGTAATTATGGGAACGGAACCACCTTTGATGACGTTAAACTGTATACAGTACAGAATGACATGCAGCTTCTTTCAATAGTGGCACCGGGCAATTCTGAATGTGGTATCACCGGTGCAGAACCTCTCGTCATCCGTCTGCGAAATGGTGTCAACCAGGCATTGACTAATGTTGAAGTGAATTATCGTCTCGATGAAAATGCTGTTGTTACTGAAATATTGCCGTCGGTAGCCGGAAAAACAACACGCGATTATTCATTCACTGAACTGCTCGATCTTTCGCAGCCTGGAGCGCATAATCTGAGGGTATGGGTTAATGCGCAGGGCGATAGCTATCATAAAAACGATTCGATCAATAGTTACACGATACAAAATCAGCCATTGATCACTCAATATCCATACTTCGAAAATTTTGAATCAGGTGCAGGTGGATGGTTTAGCAATGGACAAAATAACTCGTGGGAGTTTGGAGTGCCGCAATCACCAAAGGTTAATAAGGCCGCTAGTGGAACAAAAGCCTGGAAAACTAATCTTGACGGTAACTACAATGACCTGGAGTTTTCTTTTCTCAATTCGCCTTGCTTCGACCTAAAGGGCATGTCCAATCCAACCTTAAGGTTCAAAGCTGCGATGGATATTGAGAATTGCGGTGGTATCCTGTGTGATGCCGGGTACGTAGAGTACAGTACAGACGGAGCCACCTGGACTCGTCTCGAAGACCAGAAAAAAGGCATTAATTGGTACAACGATACGGCTTATAAGGTTTGGACGATTGAGGACTTTACTGCATGGCATGAAGTGTCTTCGCCTTTGCCGAAGGAGAACAATACTATTCGCCTGAGATTTGTTATGATGTCTGACCAAAGCTCAACTAGAGAGGGAATAGCAATAGATGATGTTGAGGTGTTTGATAGAATGCTGGTACCAGCAAATACCCTTGTTAGCATCGGTCCTAATCCTACCTACGATGGTAAGTTTAATATAGTATGGGCAGCCGCATCAGGTACGGAAATGCAGATAACCATGACCGATATATTAGGTCGCGAGGTATTCCGAGGTACGGTTACTGCGCAGGAATCATTTAATCAGTCGACCATTCAGACCACGCACTTCAACTCAGGTGTGTACCTGATGCGCATTGAGTTTGCCAATAAAACCTTTAGTTATAAGATCGTGTATCTCTAAGCTCTACTTGTTTAGCAGGATCTTGGCATAGAAAGACGGTTTACGTAGCTGTTCGCGCAGATCCATGTCAGTGAACATGCAGCTAATGGTTTTGCTGAGCGAAGGACTTTTGTTCGCCTTGTTGACCACAAAGTTGAACAGCCATGGATAACGACATAAACGCTGCAGTGTAGCGCTTATCTTCAGTTCATCACCCAGGCGTTTATATAGCACATCGTCGTACGCTTCTTTGAGGAAGGTGCGATCGTAACGCGCTGACTGCAACGATTTTTCTATTGCATATGCTGCAAGCATACCACTGTATAAAGCATTGCCGATACCTTCACCACTGAATGGATCTATTAAGCTGGCCGCATCTCCGGTAAGTAGGAAGTTGTCTCCCGATATAGGGGACTGGCTCATGCTCATGGGTAAACCCCAGCCTTGAATCTTATCTACCAGTTTTGCTTTGGCAAAACGGTCCCTGATATTGGGATTGTTTTTGATCGCGTTGAGCATTTGCTCCCGCAGATTGATCTTCTTCGCGCGAATGCGTTCTGACAGGATGCCAACGCCAACATTCGCCATTCCATTAGGCAGCGGAAATATCCAGAAATAGCCTGGAAGCATCTCGGGTAGGAAATGCAGTTCTATAAAATTGTTTTTGTCCAGCCCCGTTACGCCCTCATAATAAGCACGAAGGCCAACAGCATAGGCTTTAGCGTTCGAGTTATCATTAAGGAATTGCTTGCGTACTGCGCTCTTGTCTCCATCTGCACCAACTATCAGCGGCGCCGTTACCTCATATGTCTCATTGCCATTTGTGAATACTACGGTTACCTTTTCTTCTGTTTTGTCTATCGATTTGATAGTAGACTGCTGGTAAATAGTAGCATAGGGCGAAGGTAGTTTTTGAAACAGGTAGTTGTCGAAGGTCATTCGTGGCGTGGTAAAACCTGGTGCCTGTTCTCCGGGTTGACGGTTGGGGTTATATGGTATATTTAACGCTTTACCATTGGGGGCTACGAAAATAATTCCATGGCTAGGTGTATAATCATGTTCTGCTTTAAATATCTCCTGCAGCCATTCAGGGTTTGCCTTGCGTAATACAAACGCAGTCTTTCCACTGCAGGCATCACCGCAAACCTTATCGCGTGGAAATGTCTCCTTTTCGATGATCACGTGCGGAATACCGGCCTGGGTAAGATATATACTGGTACCTGCACCGGCTGGTCCGGCGCCTATGATGATAGCTTTGGTTTCGATCTTATTCACAGTCATGAGGGGTAAAAATAAACTAATAGACCATAAAATAAACAGCCCCTTTACAGGGGCTGTCAAATATCTGTTGGAGTGAACTATTTTACCATGTACATCACTTCCTTAACCAACTTCACAGTGCGTGCAACATCTGGCAGATGCAGTGCTACCAGGTTTGGTGCGTAGTGCATATTAGTGTCTGCCGAAGTGATACGGCGGATCGGCGCATCGAGGTAATCGAATACTTCTTTTTGTATCCTGTAGCTGATCTCTGAAGATACACTGCTGAATGGCCATTGTTCTTCAACGATCACCAGCCTGTTTGTTTTCTTAACTGATTCAGCTATAGTTTGCCAGTCAAGCGGGCGGATGGTACGAAGGTCGATCACTTCGGCCTCAATGCCTTCTTTTGACAGTTCTTCAGCTGCACCTAGCGCTACTTTCATCATTTTGTTGAACGAAACGATGGTTACGTCTGTACCCTGGCGTTTTACGTCTGCCTTACCTATTGGGATCAGGTATTCCTCTTCAGGTACTTCACCCACGTCGCCATACATTACCTCGCTTTCCATGAAAACAACAGGGTTCTCATCGCGGATAGCAGATTTCAGCAGGCCTTTCGCGTCGTATGGATTAGATACAGAAACGACTTTGATACCTGGAATGTTGGCATACCAGCTTTCAAATGCCTGTGAGTGCTGGGCACCCAACTGGCCGGCAGAACCATTCGGTCCGCGGAATACGATCGGGCAACCGAATTGACCGCCGCTCATCGAGCGCATTTTTGCTGCGTGGTTCAGTATCTGATCCAAGGCCAGAACCGCAAAGTTCCAGGTCATGAACTCGATAACAGGCCTTGTCCCGTTAGAAGCTGCGCCAACACCAATAGCGGCAAAGCCCAATTCTGCGATGGGGGTATCCAGAACCCTGTTCGGGCCAAATTCGTCCAGCATGCCTTGGCTTACTTTGTAAGCACCGTTATACTGAGCTACTTCTTCACCCATCAAAAACACGCGTGGATCACGACGCATTTCTTCTTCCATCGCCTCACGTAATGCCTGCCTGAATGGTATTGTACGCATAAATTATATTAAATGATAATTTTCAATTCGTTAAATGGCCGTAAAGATAGTAATTGAAGTTTACTTTTCGGTAGGGTGAAATGTTACAGTGCTGGTCATCCCGTTTTCAGTAAAACGGAGCTTTAGCACAGTGTCCTCCAATTGTAGTACATCCATTTTTATCTTATTACCGGTACCTTTCATCTTCATCTCATCCAGTATCAGCGCACCCTCGTCATCGAAATACCAATTGGTTGAATCTGGCTGGCCACTGAAATTCATCATCGCCTTACCATCTTTCATGAAATGAAACCAGGTGTTTTTAACGGCGTGTTCCTGCATGCCTTTAAAATCATTAAGCTGCATTCTCAGTGATTCGCGCATGCTGTCTACATTCTGAGTGCCGTACAAAGAATCGTTTTGCTTAGCCGTTGTGTTTTTGCCGAAAGTATCGAGAAACGCGGCCTGATCAGCGATCATCTGGTCCATTGTGGGGCTTTCAAGCGCAACGGCCTGCCATTTCTTTGTGATCTTATCCTCTTTCTTGTCTTTGCAAGCTGCGAACAGCAATACGATTGGTGCGAGTAAAAGCAGTTTTTTCATAACTATTGTGGTTGAACCAGAGAGCGAAAATATTCTTTCCATTCGTCAGCGGTTAAAAGATTTTCCAGCCTTTTGAAAGCAGACTGGTCGGTGACACGAGGATATACTTTTTTTAAGTACGTATAACGCTCATTGTCGCCCGGCAATATCTGGGTCAACTGTCTTACCTGGTTCGAGGTATAACAGTTGCCTTCAATTTTGTCAAGCAGATATTTGAGCTTGCCAGAAGTTGACTTGGTAATAGCCTTTTTATAGATGTTGTCAAAAGCATCGTTACTTAAGGCTCTCGGACAATCGCTATTGGTAGTTGCAAGTGAATTTTTAGCTACACCTCCGGCTGGCAGCGTATTGCCTGTGCGATCGCTTTTTAGCTCCACATTGTCTAAGAATACCGGCTCGTTGGTTGACTCTTTAGTCTTATCGGTTTTGCCAGTAGGAACTTTAACGCTAGTTTTTGGTGTTTTAGCAACGACTGGTTTGGCTGTTTTGCCCGAAGTTGCCGGCTTTGTAGTTTTTGCTACAGAAGGCGTCTTTTTTACAACAGGTTGCGCATCCTGAGGAACTACTGGCGTGATGTCGTCGACAGGCACTGTCGGTGTGCCCGCGGTATACGCAGTGTAATTGTCATCGCCTGCTTTGTTGCCGGCAGGGATATAGAACTGACGGTGAATGTCGTAAAGTGAGAAATCAGCACCTTTTTTGGTCAACAGAAAGCCTCTAAATCCATTGTCCGGCACGTTGACGGTGAATTTTTGTGGCGCATATACGTTTTGCTGAAACAATACCTCGATGTTCACAGGTCCTGGTGCCAGTTCTGAGATGATGTAGTAGTTCTTGCCAAACCGTGGCAGCATCTCGTCTTCATATTTCACGTAGAACGGTGTCTCTTTATCTCCCTGGATATAGACATACGAGAAATGCTGTTGCGCCTTTACTACAGTAAGGAACAAACTGAAAACAATAACTGCAAGAAATCTCAGCATCAGGCAAGAGGGTTATTCCAGTTCTATCAATATCGCACCTTTTTCTACAGCAGTGCGTTCGTCAACTTTAATGGCTTTGACTGTAGCGGGTCCACTAGCTTTCAGCACATTTTCCATTTTCATGGCTTCCAGCACCAGTAACCCGTCGCCTTTATTTATTTGCTGGCCGGGTGTTACAAGTACCCTCAGTATCATACCTGGCATTGGTGCTTTCACCGGCTCTACCTTTTGCATGGCTTTCAGGTCCATACCCATGCTGGTCAGCAACTGGTCAATCGGCTCCCTTACGGCTATTTTATACACTTGCCCATTGACGCGCACCGACAGTTCTTTCTTTTTAGTATCCACCTGCTCGATCATGGCCGTGTAGCTCTTATTGTTGTGCAATATGCTGATCAGGCCATTAGGCTGCACCTGGGCATCCCAGAGAGCAGGGGTGTTGTTAATCGTCCATTGGCCGTCCTCGTTTGCTACCGAAAATGTCTTGCGTTCGTTTACTGTGATCTCCAGCATGTAAGCGTAGTCTTGAAGTAGCAAAAATAATCAATTAGCGTTGGGAATGCTCAAATTTGAAGAATGTACCCCAAATATGTTGTTAAACAGTATTTCACCCATAAAAAGGGAGTATAAAAAGACAGTGATGTGTTAGTTTTAGCCCCGCAACTAGCCTTCTATATATGAGCCGTTTTTTTACAGCCTGCTGTTTACTCTTGATACTTTCGTCGTGCGCCAATCGCAGGGTGGGTAAAAATGTGATGCTAGACCCTGTGACGGTGACCAGCTCTGGAAAAGGATTGGATCTATACAGGGCCACGCCTCCGCTGGTTTGGGATATTACGCACACACGTGTTGCAATTAGTTTTAATCTTACTGAACGCACTGCTGATGGTCAGGCCTGGATCAGTCTCCATCCCTATATGTATCCCACGGATACGTTGGTGCTGGACGCTAAAAGCATGATGATACAATCGGTTATGCTGGACGGCGCAAATGGAAGAACATTGCCATTCGAGTATAGGGACAATAAGCTAAAGATACGTATGGGTAAGGAGTATCTCTCCAAGGATACCATCCAGGTTTATATCAAATATAAGGCAATGCCATACGGCACCGAAGTTGGTGGAAGCAAGGCCATAGCTGAGGACAGGGGCTTATATTTTATTAATACCGACCATGCGGTTCCGAACAAACCAGTGCAAATATGGACGCAAGGTGAAACTGAAGCCACCTCGCATTGGATGCCGACTTTCGATAAGCCCAATGAAAGGTTTACAACACAGGTCGAGATCACCGTGCCGGATAGCTTTAAGACCTTGGGTAACGGTTACCTATTGTCGCAAGTGCGTTCAGGCGCAAGGTTGCGTACAGATACCTGGATCATGGAAAAAACAATACAACCTTATGTGGCTATGATGGCCATCGGCAATTATGCCGTGGTAGAAGATAAATGGAGGGGCAGGGAAGTAAGCTATTATGTAGAACCTGAATTTGAGCGTTACGCCCGGTTGATGTTTAAGAATACTCCGGATATGATAGAGTACTTCTCGAATATTACGGGTGTTGCTTATCCCTGGAACAAGTATAGCCAGGTGGTAGTGCGGGACTATGTTTCAGGTGCCATGGAAAACACTACCGCCACCGTTTTTGGTGAATTCATGAACCAGAACGCACGCGAAATAGCTGATAAAGACCATGAAGATGTTGTTTCGCACGAGCTGTTCCATCAGTGGTTTGGCGACTATGTTACGGCAGAGTCTTGGACTAACTTGACAGTTAACGAGTCTTTTGCTACCTATGGCGAACAACTCTGGCGCCGGCATAAATACGGTGATGCCTCAGCAGATGAACTGGCCCATGATGACCTGATCAAATATCTTTCGTCGGCAAGGCAATCTGAACCACCCTTGGTTCGTCACCGCTATGCTAACCGGGAAGAAATGTTCGACCTGATATCCTATCAAAAAGGTGGGGCCATACTTAAGTACATGCATGGGTTGATGGGCGACTCGGCTTTTTTCAAATCCATGAAATTGTACCTCACGCAAAACGCACTCAAGCCTGCAGAAGCTACGCATTGGCGTTTGGCGGTAGAAGAGGCAACTGGCCAGGACTGGAACTGGTTTTTCAATCAATGGTACAACAAGGGCGGATTTCCTGACCTGGAAGTATTATACAACTATGATGATGCCGCACAACAGCTGGTGGTAACAGTTGAACAAAAGCAGGATAGCGCCTCATTCATATTGCCATTAAAGGCAGAAGTACTATATGGCGCCGACAAAACCGTTGAAAATTGGAATGTCAGGAGCAGGAAAGAACGATTCATTTATCCATACAAGAACGGAGTTCGCCCGGTTGTGATCCCCGATTCACGCAACTGGCTGGTTGGTAAGATGGCCGATAAAAAGCAACCTGAACAGCTGAAGGCTCAGTTTGTTCAGAGCAAAGAAAATTATCTGAACCGTTACCGTGCTGTAACTGCTGCCAGCAAGCAGCTTTCCGACAATAACGCCCAGGAAATATTTACTCTCGCACTTGCTGATAAGGAACCCGGAATTCGTGAACAAGTATTGCGGTACCTCGCAAGACAAACTGATAAAAAATGGCAGGATAAATGGCGCCAGGAAGTAGCTTTTACAGCCGTGAATGACGGTGCGGCCAGGGTCAGAGCAGCAGCCTTCGACGTGTTGTCGGCCTGGAAAGTAGAAAGTAGTAAACCAGATATGCTGGCTGCTCTTGCCGACAGCTCCTACAATGTTGCAGGAGCTGCGCTAAATGGGCTTTACAAGTTAAAAGATGATACAGCATATGGTCTCTCTAAACGTATGCTTCAAACGGATCCCAAAGGTCGTTTGCTATTTACAGCCCTCGAGATCGTTGGTGAAAAAGGGAATGCCGAAGATGTTGCATTGTACACCAGCCGTGCACCATATTTATACGGTACCAATAAAATAGAGTTTGCTAACGCAATGGCGACCTATTTAATTAACGTCCGCGATGTGGCTGCATTCGAGAGTGCATTGCCGACCTACGTACAAATGGTGAATTCTGAGAGTATTAGTTCGTACCGCTTTGCTATCGGTTCATTCTTTTTTGAAGCAGCAGGAAACATTAAGGAACTGTCTCGCAATGCTCGTACCAACGCAGAAAAAGATGGTGCAGAGCAGAAGTTGAGTATTATGAAAAAGTACGCGGAACAAATACTGAACAACGAGAAAGAGAAGAACTATCAGCGGCAATACAAGAATACCATGAAGGTATTCGGTAGCTAGGCCTGAGTTGCCTGTTGCAGGAAAAGTTGGTGCAGGTGCAATACCTGTGGAATGATTGGTACAATGTCGTCGTTGGTGATAATGTGATCGCAGAGTTTCATTTTTTCTTCGTCGTTCATCTGCTGCGCCATTCGCGAGAGGACTTTTTCCTGCGATATCCCGTCACGCTCCATCGTGCGTAGTATGCGCAGTTGCTGGGGAGCATAAACACCCACCATCAGGTGCATGTCTTTAAAGCTGCCACTTTCAAAGAAAATCGCAGCTTCTTTTATGATATAAGGCGTATCCTGGCTTTCCATCCATTGTTCGCCGTATCGGATAACCGCCGGATGCACAAGCTTATTCAGTTCAGTAAGGATGTCGGGACGTCTGAAGACAATCGAAGAAACCTGTTCCCGGTCCAGCACGCCGCCCTGGTAGATGTTTTCTCCAAACAGCATTTTGATGCCATTAATGAGGATGGCATCCTTCTCCATAAGATAGCGCGCAGTTTTGTCGGCATATAAAACAGGTATGCCAAGTGTTTCAAACACCTGGCATACGGTTGTTTTTCCCGATCCAATGCCTCCTGTGATACCTACTTTCAGCATTGGTTGGATATTATTTTGCAGTAGCTACACCCTCAACTTTCTTGCGATGAGCAGCAGTCATTTCCATAGACACTGCACTGCGCTCGATGGTGATAAATGTACCGTGGCCAACTTCCAGTTTCAAAGTGCCGTCTTCGTTTACTCGGCTGATGGTACCATGGATACCAGCGGTAGTCACGATCTTTTCACCGGCAGCAATCGTGTCGGCAAATTTCTTTTGTTCTTTGGCACGTTTTGCTTGCGGACGTATCATGAAGAAGTACATAACGCCGATCATACCCACCATGAACAAAAGTGAGAAGTAAGGGCTGCCGCCTGGCTGAGCCTGTAACATTACTGTCAGGAGATTTACGAACATATTGGTGTTGATTAAAGAATTTAAAATTAATTTTCTTTTACGTCGGCCTTGATATACAACATATGTGTGCCGCGCTTTGAGTTAGTAGAAATGTTCACCGATTTTTCCTGGTGACCAATTTTGTCTGTCGAGTTGAACATCACCTTCATTGTGCCAGTTTGCCCTGGTTGTATAGGTTCACGTGGGTAGTCGGCAACGGTACAGCCACAAGAACCTGTGGCGCCGCTTATAAGCAGTGGCTTCTTACCGTTGTTGGTGAATTCAAACCCATAGCTCGAAGTTTCACCTTCGCGCATTAACCCAAAGTCGTGCAAGGTGTCTTTGAAGTCCATTGTGGGCAAGGCATTGAAAGCCGCAGTATCAGTGCCTTCTGCAGAACGCGGGTTGGATACCAGGTCTGTAGGCAACAGGTCCTTATTGTCCTCTTTGGGAGCTTCGTTTTTACAGCTTACCAAAGCCATAAGTGCTATTGCAATAAGAAATCGTCCTTTCATAACAGATGCGGATGCAAATTTAAGATTTACGCGTACGTTCCTGTTTATTGATGAGATTTTCTTTTTCGAGATCTTTCAGAATATTGTCGAGTACGCCGTTCACAAACTGGCCACTTTGAGGTGTGCTATACAGTTTAGCGATCTCTATATATTCATTGATAGTAACCTTTGTAGGGATAGTAGGGAAGTACAACATTTCGCAAACACCCATGCGCAGCAGCAATAGGTCTATCAGGGCCACACGTTCTGCGTCCCAGTTTACCAGCTTTGGTTTGATAAACTCCATGCAGTAATCCGTTTTGTCGATCACAGTACGCATCAGGTTATGCGCATATTCCCTTTTTTCAGCAGAAATAAGGTTGAGGAAGTTGATCTTCTGGTTGCTTTTGAAGAAGTTCTCCATCAGCATTTCGGTCATTTCTTTATCGTCTTCCCAGTGTGGAAGTTCTTCAGAAAAATGCTCTTGCAAAGCTTCATTTTCCAGCATCTGCTTTTGCCAGATGAACTGTATGATCGCTTTTTCTTTTTTAGCATCCCTGCTTTGCTCAACTGCGTATTCCTTGTACTCCGGAGTTTTTGTCAGTTGTTGATATAGCTTTTTTATCCATTCCTCGTCTACTGCATGCGTTATCTTGGCTTCCTTCGTTTTTTCAATAAAGGTTTGGTTAGACAGTACCTGCCAAAGAAACTCGTTACCGGCAATTTTTGTGCTGACGTTCAGATCCTCCTGCGTAGGCAGGTATTTCGATGCGCGTTGTCTCGCGTCTAGTTCAGCGTATTGGGCAACACGCGTGATATACAGTATGGAGATGGTAAATAGATCGAGTGAGTGGTTGAGCTTTTCATCAAGTAATTTAGCTCCAGTCTTTTTGTTCAATTCCTGGTCATTGGGCTCGGTTGTAGCCACTGTGTACAGCGTTTGCATTACCTTCACCCGAATGTTCCTGCGACTTATCATATATAAAGAACCTATTTAGCCGCGCAAAGATAGGATTTTTTGGGCTTTTTACCTTAGAAAACTACTAAATGCCCGCCAGTGCTGCAATGCAGGCTTCCCGGATGGTCCAAAGCTCGTCCAAACTGTATTTTGAGCCCGTTTCGAGCCGCCATTGGTCCAGGTAACCTTTGTGATAAATTACTTTGAAATCTGTTATCTGGTCAGGCCGTATTTCTGTCTCTTCAAGCAAGTCAGGGAGAAAGTTCAGCGGCTTCCTCGCAGTGCAATCGATAACCTCGTTTCCGTACCGCAGATAATTATGCGCTTCGGGTATATATTCCAATCCATGCTGTTCTAAAACTTTAGCCACCGGTGAACTGTTAAGAGCATTCATTTTATAAATACCCATGGTAAGCTTCAGGCCCTTAATCCCGTTTTCTTCGGCTAGCTTGAATAGGAGAGCGTGTTTTGTGCTGCAGGTGCCACAGCCGTCGGAAAATACCGAAAGGAGGTTATTCTTGTCTGCATTGCGCCCATAGGGTAGGTTTGTTATATAGTTGCAGGCATCGCCAAAGGTTGCAGCCTGCACACTCTTAAAAGCTCCGGAAATGACGCCCTCGGCAGAAATAGGGAAATCAAGATGTACCATAGCATAAATATAAAAAAAGGGCGCTGCATGTGCAGCGCCCTTGTGTCTACCATTCTAGTGCATTGCTTCCGAAATATCTACTTTGTTCTTCTTGTTGGTTTTGATCATCAGGATAAATGGTATACACAAAAGGAACATAATACCTATGTACAGGAACACGTCCATATAAGAAAGTACTGATGCCTGTTTGCTTACAGAGTAATCCATCAGTTTGTAGGCACTCTGTAAAGCCACATCCGGTGACATGCCTTTAGCCATAAACGAAGCCTGTATGCCTTTGATACGCTGGATCACACCAGGATCATTTATATCCAGGTTACTCACCAAAGCACCCCTATGTGTCACAGTTTGTCGCGCCATAAATGTGGTGATAAGCGCGATGCCAAAGGAGCCGCCCAACTGGCGCATCATGCCGGTAAACGAAGCTCCCTGGCCGATCTCACGTCCTTTTAGCGTCGAGAGTGACATGGTTGTAATAGGTATGAATAGCATACCCATACCTATGCCACGCACTATCAGCATCCAGAAAAACGAGTCAGAACTGGTGTCTGGTGTTAATATCTTATAACCCCAGAAGCTGTAAACAAAGAATAACAGCATACCGCCGGCTATCAGGTATTGCTGAGGCACGCCTTTTTGTAAAAGGTTACCGATGATCGGCATCATGAAAGCGGTGGTTAATGCCGCCGGGATCATGAGCATACCCGATTGTTGTGCAGTCCATCCTAAAGTAGCCTGTGTGTAAAGCGGGATGATAAATGTTGAACCATACAAGCCAAACCCAAGTATGAACGAAAGGATAGTCCCTATCCGCAGGTTGCCGTTTTTCAATACCCGCAGTTCTACAATAGGGTTTCTAAATGTCAGCTCACGCCAAATGAAGAAGTAAAAACCGAGAAATGCGGTGATTGTCGTCAAAATGATAGCAGTGCTATTGAACCAGTCATCTTCTTGGCCCCGTTCCAGTACATATTGGAGCGATCCTACCGCCATAGCGAGGAAGGCGATACCCCACCAGTCAATATCTGATTTACTGGTCTTTTCTGCATATTTGGGGCTCTTAACAAACTGCAGCGTAAGCAGGGTAGCAATAACGCCGATCGGTATGTTGATATAGAAAATATATGGCCATGAAAAGTGATCAACGATGTAGCCACCAAGTGGCGGACCAAGTGTCGGGCCGATAATCACCCCCAAGCCATATATAGCCTGAGCCATACCTCGTTTTTCGGGTGGATAACTTTCTGTAATAATGGTTTGGGATGTTACCAGGAGGGCGCCACCTCCAAGACCCTGTATGAAACGGAATGCTACCAGCTCCCAGATATTGGTGGCATTACCACATAGAAACGACGCTACGGTAAAGATGATGATCGATGCAGCGAAATAGTTGCGTCTGCCAAACTGTTGCGACAGCCAGCTGGTCATCGGCACGATGATCACGTTCGCGATAGCATATGCCGTGATAACCCACGCTACCTCAGTTAGTGTTGCACCAAGGTTACCACGCATTTCATTCAGGGCAACGTTCACGATGGTTGTGTCGACGATCTCCAGCAGCGCGCAAAATATTGCCGTGATGGTGATGATCACACGCCGGAATCCATATTCTACTAACGAACCTTGTTCTGTCATTTGTGTTGTTTAACTACTTAGTCTAAATGAACATCTACGTTCACATTCATACCCGGACGCAGCTGTTTAACTGTCTTGTCTGCAGGATTAGTGAACTCGATTTTTACCGGTACACGCTGCACGACTTTTACGAAGTTGCCCGAAGCGTTATCCGGAGGCAGCAAGGCGAATTTTGCACCTGTGGCAGGCGAGAATGAGGTTACTTTCGCCTCTAATTCGTGACCAGGAAATGCGTCGACATGTACCAGTACTTTTTGGCCCATTTTCATTTTATCGAGCTGTGTCTCCTTAAAGTTTGCCACAACCCACATCGGTTTATCCATCACAATGCTGAACATCGTTTGACCTGCCTGAACGAACTGACCTGATTGAACGTTTACCTTAGAGATAACTCCATCTTCCGGGGCTACTATCGTAGCATAAGAAAGATTGAGCTTAGCGTTCTCTACATCAGCCATACGCTGTTTTATGGTCGCGTTGGCTACACCGATCTGTTCAGCGGTAGCATTGCTTTGAGAAGCTACAGCAGTAGTTTGGCGAGCTGCAGCGTTTTTTTGCTCCTGCAGTACCTGCAGTTGATGTTCAGCAGTTTGTTTTTGCGCCAGCGCTTGCTCGTATTGCTGTTGGGTAATTGAATGGTCTTTTACCAGGTTGGCGTAACGGTTATAGTCTTGCGTAGCACGCCAAACATTAATTTTAGCTGTCTCGATCTGCGCGTCTACTGTAGAAACGTTTGCTTGTGAAGATGCAACGTTTGCTTTAGATGCGCTTGTTGTAGCTTCAGCTACGTGCAGACCGCCCTGTGCCGCAGCCAGTGCAGCCTCGGCTTGATCCAGCTTGATCCTCAGGTCGCGGTCATCCAGTACAAACAATACATCGCCTTTCTTCACCTTCTGGTTATCAGCCACGCGAACTTCGGTTACAAAACCGGATACTCGTGGTATCACCGGGCTGATGCTGGCTTCTACCTGCGCATCGTCGGTGTCTTCATGGTGCATTGAATGAACGTACTTGGTCAGGCCGAACGCTGCGCCACCCAACACCAGTAATCCCAGCACTACGGCAAACCGCTTGTTGCTTTTTTTAGGCGCCTGCTCTTCCTTAGTGATCGAGATGGTTTTCTTAGCTTCTTTAACGTTTTCCATATATTGGTTTTGACTGTGGTCTTTTTATTTGTTTGTGATCTCAGGCGTTAATACACCTGCTGTTTGTAATAGTTTATTGTACGATACCATGGCCTCCGCTTCTGCCACCGCCTGGTTAAGCCTGGCCTGTAGCTGGGCTACGTCGGCATCCAGCAGATCGGTAGTAGTAGCGAGGTTGTTAGTGTGTTTGTTCTTAACGATCCTATAGTTTTCGGTGGCTTGCTCAACGGCTTTAGCATATACTTCTATCTTCTTTTTACTAGAAAGGAAGTTTTGATAGGCCTGTGCTGTTTGTAGTCTTACATTGTCCGTAAGCAGGTTTTGGCCCATTTTCACTTGCTGCAGCTGTGCCTTTGCCTGGGCTACCTTTGAGCCTGTTTTCCAGAGTGATGAAGGACTGTATTTTACTCCAACACCCGCATTCAACGCGTTGGTTAGTGTAAGTACGTCAGGGATGTTTGCGCCTATATAACCGCCTGTTAGCGCCAGCGAAGGGTAGTATTCACCTTTTGCTGCTTTCACACCCGAATTTGCAGCTTTGATCCTCATCTCAGAAGCAGCAATGTCGGCGCGGTTTTCCATGGCTTTTGATTCCCATGTAGTATACCCGTCAACCTCGTTTGGCGATTTGAATTCAGCACCATCAGGAACCAGGTCTGTGTTTTCAGCCAGGCCCAGCATCAGGTTCATAGAGATGTTGGTGAGTTTCCATGCATTCTCTGCATCCAGCAATGCCAGTTCTACGTTAGACTGCTGCAGTTGTGCTTTCAACAGGTCATTCCTTGCCAACAAGCCATTCTTTTCAAGGTTGCTGAAATCAGCAACTCGTTGTTGCGATTGTTTCAGGTTTTCTTTTACGAGGTCCAGCGCTTCTTTAGCCTTATATAGGTTGCTGTAGGCAGCGATTGTGTTCTCAATTACATCCGCGCGATCTTTCTGTGCGTCGAGCTTTGCTGCTTTTTCCAGGTACTTTGCTGCGTCTATGCCGTTTTGTATCCTAAAGCCCGCAAATACCGGTAACGAGAGATTGGCCATCCCGTAACCAACTTGTTTAACCTCTATTGATGAAAGGCTGTTACCTCCAGTGCTACCACCGCCTTCCCCTTGTTGAGGAGATTGCGTTTTCAGATCAAGTGTTGGCTTGTTCAGTCTCATATACGAGCCGGTGATCGATAGGTCGGGTAATCTTCTCTCTTTTGCTTCGCGCAAAGCAGCGGTCGCTTCTGTCACTTTCGCTTGCTGCAGTTTTAACTGGTTGCTGTTTTGCAAGCTCAGTTGTATTGCCTCGCTAAGTGAAAGTTTTCGTGTTTCTTGTCCTACAGCATCGAATCCGGTCATCAGGCCGATAACCGCAACAATTGCTGTTAAGATTTGTCTACTATTCATTGGTCAGTGTTGCTTTAAAAAGGCCTTTTAAATGTGTGTTTAGTTTTTCCTTGAGGTGTTTTTGAAATTCTTCTTCTGACAGGTGCTCCAGGTTGCTGATCCTTCTATAGAATTTCTGGGTAGACACAAACTGGTTAGCAGTGCCAAACAGGGTGGTCATCATCATCGGTACATCGATGTTTTGCTTGAAAACGCCTGCATCTTGTCCCTCCTGCACCAGTTTTTTAATAAGCTCATGGTTGCGGCGTTTTGTTGCATCCAGGGCCTCGAGGATAGACCCTTCTGTTTCTGTGACCTGTAGGCAGATCATCAGCTTGTAATAACTCTGTTGGGAGATTACTTTCTCAATAAACGTATCTATCAGCTTAAAGATCTTTTCTAGAGGATCCAGGTCTTTGTTGCCCAACAAGCTCTCGATCTCCAGTTTCACCGTTTCGGCACGGCGCTGGAAAATGGCGCTCAGCAGTTTTTCCTTTGAACCGAAATAGTACGAGATCATGGCCACATTTACATCAGCTTCACGGGCTATATCCCGTACGGATGTACCGTCGAAACCATGCAGCGCAAAGAGCTCTTCGGCTATCTTAAGTATCTGCAGCTGTTTTTCGTTGTATTCCATTTTTCTGAAATGCGGGGCAAAGTTAAACGATCGTTTAAAACTAAACAAACGTTTAATTAATAATTTAGATAAAAAAAATCGATGGGCTGATCAGCTTATTTTGCTCCAGTGGGATTGCTGAGCTTGTTGCAGGAGTATATTGCGAATTGCTGCATATTTTGGTGAGGTAAGCGTAGGGTCCTCAGAAACAACGAATTGTGCAGCTTGCCGGGTTTGTTCTAATATGGCAGAATCTTGCACTATGTCGGCAAGTTTGAATTTCAAGGTTCCGCTTTGGCGGGTGCCGTACAGGTCGCCGGGCCCACGCATGGCTAGGTCCTCCTCGGCAATGACGAACCCATTGCTGGTCGACGTCATGATCTTCATCCGCTGGGCGCTTTCGTTTGAAACTTTGTTGCCGGTAAGCAGTATGCAATACGATTGTTCACCGCCGCGACCAACGCGCCCGCGTAACTGATGCAGTTGAGAAAGTCCAAAACGCTCAGCACTCTCAATGAGCATAACTGTGGCGTTAGGCACATTGACACCGACTTCAATCACAGTTGTAGCCACCAGTATCCGTGCGTCTCCGCTTACGAACCGCTCCATGTTGCGCTGGCGTAGCGCCGCTTCCTGCTTACCATGCACCATCGATATCTTGTATTTGTCCTCGGGGAAAAACACTTTTACCTGCTCATAGCCTGCCAGCAAACTTTCGTAGTCTACTTTTTCTGACTCTTCGATAAGTGGATAGACGATATATGCCTGGCGGTCCTTATTTATCTCAGTTCGGATAAAATCCATCACAAAAGCACGGCGCATTTCATTGCGGTGTACAGTTTTTATCTCCTGTCTTCCGGGTGGGAGTTCATCAATCACGGACACGTCAAGATCGCCATATAGCGTCATGGCCAGCGTCCGAGGAATCGGCGTTGCCGTCATAACCAACACGTGCGGAGCCCGTTCATTTTTCTTCCAAAGCCGCGCACGTTGACCTACGCCAAAGCGATGTTGCTCATCTATTACTGCTAACCCTAGATTGGCAAATTGTACGCTTTCTTCGATCAGTGCATGTGTACCGATCACTATAGGAATGCTACCATCTGCCAGTCCCTTTAGAATATCCTTGCGGTCTTTCCCTTTGACTGTCCCCGTCAAAATTGCTACGGGCACTCCCATGTTTTCAAGCAGGCCTTTTACCCCTTGGTAGTGTTGCTGGGCCAATATCTCGGTTGGGGCCATAAGACAGGCCTGGAAACCATTATCCATTGCCAGCAGCATAGACATGACAGCGACAATGGTCTTACCACTACCCACATCACCTTGTACCAGGCGATTCATCTGCTTACCGGTAGCAGTATCATGTCGTATCTCTTTGAGAACACGCTTTTGCGCACCTGTTAATTGAAAGGGTAGGTGCTCTTTATAAAAGCCGTTGAAGTGGTCGCCTACTTTCTCAAACTTGTAGCCTGGTTGTATGGTATGCTGTAACCGCAACTGAGCGATCTGCAATTGAGAAGCAAATAGCTCCTCCCACTTCAACCTGTATCGCGCAGCCTGCATGTGTTCTTCGCTGTCCGGGAAATGTATCCACCGGATAGCTTGATAGCGGCTACATAAACGATAGTGACTTAGAATATCAACAGGCAGTATCTCCGGTATATCGCCCGGACGCACTTTTTCAAACAGGCTTTGAGTGATCTTTGCGAATGAACGATTGCTGATACCTTTTGCCTTCAGCTTTTCTGTCGTAGGATAGACAGGTTGCATTTGGGCAACGGCTGTTTCTGAACTTAGCAGCTCGATCTCTGGGTGCGCTATGTTGGGAACGCCATTGAAAAAGGAAACCTTTCCGAACACAATATAACGTTCATGGTCGCGGAGCGATTTTTTCATCCACTGTGCTCCCTGGAACCATATCAGTTCAATCTTTCCTGTGTCGTCATACAACGTAGCCGTCAATCGGTGTTTACGGCCTGTTCCTTCTTCGTAGATATTGATAAGTGTGCCCACCAGCTGCACGTATTCTGTGTTCTGGTTGATAGAAGCAACCTTATCAAGTTTGCTACGGTCGAAATATCGGTAGGGGTAGTGATGCAGCAGATCTTCGAACGTGGCTATCTCCAGCTCCTTCCGGAGCATTTCACCTTTTTGGGGGCCGACACCTTTTAGGTATTCAACGGGGGAGCTTAATATGGAGGCGAGGTTGCTGATCGTTGTGTGCTTTCCAACAAAAATAAGCGTTACAGGCTATTCTTTATCTACGGCCAGCACTGTCTTAAGGTTAAGTGCTTTTGCAGCTTTCATTACAGCCACTATACTTTCGGCGCTTGCTTGTTTATCGGCATTGATCACGACTGTGGGTTCGGCATCTTGTGAACGGGCAACTATACCATTGATTGCGCTCTGTAATGAGTCTTGCGAGGTAGAATGTGTACCGACAAAGAACCGCTGCTGCGGATCAATGGACACGACTACGGTCTGTTTTGCTTTGGTATCGCTTTCTGCCTTAGGAATAGACAGTTTAACAACATTGGGATTGGCCAAAGTGGAAATAATCAGGAAAAACAGCAGGAGAACGAACAGGATGTCGTTTAGTGCTGACGCATGGGTCTCTGGCTTATCGCGCAAATGCTTTCTTAAGTTCATTGCCTAGTGCGCTGGTTCTTGTAATATATCAAGGAATTCCACCGAAGCAGTTTCCATCTTATTTACATTCTTATTGATCTGTGCGTTTAGGTAGTTGTGCGCTATATAGGCCAACAAACCAATGATCAGACCAACGGCAGATGTTACCATCTTAGTGTAGATACCACCGGCAATGCTTTCCAATGAGAAGCCTTTGTGCTGTATATCGAAGAACAGGATGATCATTCCTGCGATCGTACCAAGGAAGCCAAACATGGGGGCAATCCCGGCAATCGTAGAAAGAACTGATAGATTCTTCTCCATATGGTATACTTCCAGTTTACCAGCGTTTTCCATCGATTTCTCGATATGGTCGATCGGTTTGCCCACGCGGCTAATACCTTTATCTATCATTCTGGCTACGGGTCCTTGAGTGCCACGAGCAAGCGTTCGGGCGCCTTGGAGGTCGCCTTTAGTTACCTTTTCGCGTATGCGTGGCATAAACCCGCCATCGATCTCACCAGCTTTCCTGATCACAGAAAGGCGCTCAACAAATACATACACCAAAATGATGGAACACAGTAGGAGTGGTATCATCATTATCCCGCCTTCTTTCAGCAGGTAGATCAGTGATATCTCGTCCTGCGGAGTAGCAATGGCATTAGCTGTTGCTGCCGCGGTATCTATTTGTAGTAGTAAAGAGAATAACGACATAATGGATCGGTAGTCGGACAAATATAATAATTCAGGTTTTCGGTGTTTGTTAAATAAAACAGCCGGAGTTTTAACAACTCCGGCTGTAATTATTGTAAGGAAGTTTATTATGCTATCGATACCAGTTCGATCTCGAATACCAGGTCCTGGCCAGCCAGCGGGTGGTTAGCATCCAGTATTACTACTTCGTCTTTTACTTCAGCGATGACAACAGGGAAGATATGACCCTGGTTGTCGCTCATTTGCAATTCCATGCCAGCTTCTGGAGCCATGTCAGCAGGGAATTCGCTTTTAGGATACTCCATCATCATATCGTCGTTGCGGTGACCGTATGCCTGGTCTACAGGTATATTAACGGTTTTCTTTTCGCCGATCGCCATGTTCACCAAAGCATCGTCAAAACCTTTGATAACCTGACCACTTCCAACTTTGAATTCCAGTGGATCACGGCCATCTGAACTGTCGAAAGTTGAACCATCAGTTAATTTACCATGGTAATGAACACGAACTGTATCACCGCTTTTAACTTGTTGCATTATTATTGTTTTAATAAGATGTTATAATTGAGCCAAAGGTAGCCATAATAATGGAAACGCAGTTTTATCTTTACCGGAAATTTAACCTCGCCCTCATGACTCGTTGGTTTTTATACAGTTTTACGATATTACTATTTTTTGGCAGCATCACTACCGGGTGCGCCCAACCTAAAAACAAGCAGGAAGCGACTTCGGCGCCCGCAGCGGTGGTTACAGGTGCGGAACGCATGAACGAATACCTGCCCCTGCTGAAGGGGAAGAAGGTAGGATTGATTATCAACCAAACCTCTATTGTTGGTGATAGCTCGTTGCTGGATACGCTAGTTTCTCTTGACGTGAATGTGAAGAAGGTCTTTGTACCTGAACATGGTTTTCGCGGACTGGCTGCTGCCGGGGAGAAGATAGAGAATGAAAAGGACAAGAAAACCGGTCTGCCTATCATATCCTTATACGGTAACAACAAAAAACCTACAAAACATCAATTGAAAGGTATTGATGTGTTGATATACGATCTGCAGGACGTGGGTGTACGTTTCTATACTTACATATCCACGCTGCAGTATGCTATGGAGGCGTGCGCCGAAAACGATATTCAACTGATAGTGCTTGACAGGCCGAACCCTAATGGCTTTTATATCGATGGTCCGGTTCTGGATACTTCTTTACGGTCGTTTGTTGGCATGCAGCCTGTTCCTATTGTCTATGGTATGACGGCAGGTGAATATGCAAAAATGCTTGTAGGGGAGCGCTGGTTTGAGGGGGCAGAGAAATTGGACATGAATGTGATCGCCTGCGCCAACTACGATCACAAAACCAAATATGAACTTCCGGTTCCTCCGTCGCCCAATTTAAGGAACATGACGGCGATTTATTGCTATCCAACCCTCTGCCTGTTCGAAGGAACGGTAGTAAGCGTGGGACGAGGTTCTGACAAACCTTTCCAGCAATGGGGACACCCCAAATTCAAAGGCAAGTCAGGTTTCTGGTTTAAACCAGTACCGGTATGGGGACAAAAAATAGACCCTCCTTATGCTTACCAGGAAGTATATGGGCAGGCCCTGGCCTTAAATCCCGATGAAGCATTAAGGCTGCTGCGCTATAGTGTGAGGACCACATGGCTGGCTCGTGCCTACGACTGGTATCCCGAAAAAGATAAGTTCTTCAATAACTTTTTTGAGAAGCTGGCAGGTACGTACGAACTGCGAAAGCAAATAGAGAACAAAATTCCGGAGGCTGAGATACAGGCTTCATGGAAACCAGGCATTAATGCATTTAAACAGATAAGGAAGAAATACCTGCTTTACACCGATTTTGAGTAAGCGGTACCAGCGATAGCATGCAGTTTTTATTCGTTACCCTTTACAGTTTTTTCAGCCGCAACAAGCTATTGTTGTGGCTGGCGTTTTTTTTGTCGTTGGGTTTGTGGTCGTTTCTGGCATCACGAATCAGGCTGAAAGAAGACATCACAGACATGCTGCCTGATAGCAAGGCTATCAAGGCTATGAACAATGTCATCAGCAACACGCAGGCTGGTGAACAAGTGATATTTCTTGCATCATTTACAGACAGTACCCAAACCGATCCCGATAGCCTGATTGGAGCTGTGAACGGTTATGTAGAAGGCCTGTCCTCGGTTGGAGGCTCAATGATCGACACCGTTTCATTGCAGCCGGGTGGAGGATTGGAAGAGACTTTGGCCGACGTCTTGCGAAATAACCTGCCGCTGTTCCTGGATGAAAGTGACTATAGAAAACTGGACAGCCTAACGCAACCCGACCGGATCACTCAAACATTAGCCGCCAATAAAAGGATACTCACTTCGCCTGCCAGCGTAGTTTATAAAACTATGGTAGCGCAGGATCCTATTGGTATGTCTGGTTTGGTTTGGGCTAAACTAAAAACACTGCAGTTTGATCCAGGCTATGAAACCTATGAAGGCTACCTCTTTTCCGGCGAGCAAAGGCAATTAACTTTTTTCCTGAAACCGAAATATAAGGCCTCTGAAACTGGTAAGAATACAAAGCTATTTGAAGCAATAGATAAGTATACTAACGATTGGAAACGACAGCATGCAGGTATTGATATAAGTTACTTTGGCGGGCCAGCTGTAGCAGCGGGCAATGCCACCCAGATGCGTACAGACACTATTGTTACACTGTCGGTTACCATCGTTCTGTTATTAGCACTCACGTATTACTTTTTCAGGCGTAAGCGAAGTCCCTTACTTCTGATGGTGCCGGTTGTTTATGGTGCGGTGGCAGGTGTGGGTGTTGTCAGTCTAGTGCAAGGTGAAATATCGGTGATCGCTATTGGAGCGGGGGCAATCATACTGGGTATTGCTATCGACTTTTCTATCCACTTCCTTGCGCATCTCCGTCACGAACGAAATATCAAGGATACTGTTAAGGAGCTATCGCAGCCATTGACCATTGGCAGTTTTACCACTATTGCCGCCTTCCTGTCGCTTAGGCTGGTGCATACGCCTATACTCCAGGATCTCGGCTTATTCGCTGCTGCCAGTCTTGCAGGGGCAGCTTTGTGCACATTGATATTCTTGCCTCATTTTCCTCTAGGCGTCGAAACTTCAAAGGATACTGTAACTGTTTTTGATCGTGTCGCTACGTGGAGACCTGAGAAGAACAAATGGCTGATACTATTCATCGTATTGTTCACACCGGTCATGTTTTACTTTGGCAAAGACGTCCGGTTCGACAGCGACCTGATGAACCTGAACTACCTGTCACCCGAACTAAAAAAGGCTCAGGAAAAGGTAAGCGCAGCCAATGCTTATGCGTTAAGCTCGGTGTTTGTTGTAGCAAATGGGCAATCGCAGGAAGATGCTTTGCAAAAGCTGGAGACGATAAATGAGCGCTTAACGGATATTAGGGCAAAAGGATGGGTGAGGAGTACCTCCAATCCGACTGTGTTCCTGCCATCAGTTGCCGAGCAAAAGCACAGGATCGCTCGTTGGCAGTCGTTCTGGACGACCGAAAAGCAGGAAACAGTTATGGAGGCTGTGAATCAGTCCGCTCAACAACAAGGGTTCACGACAACAGCATTCGCTTCTTTCCCCGAGACGCTTAATAAACAATACACTGCTCTTGATGAGGCAACAGTCAGCCAGCTTAAGGCTTTATATCCCGGTGGTTTTTCTTTAGGCGATGGTAAGCATTATGCAATTGCTGCTCTTAAAGTGGCGCAGGAGCATCGGAAACAGGTGTTTGATGCATTGTCAGGTATAGATGGTGTTACGATCACAGACAGGCAACAAGGTGCGTTGCAGTTGGTAGATATCTTAAACAAAGACTTTACCAGTATAGCTTTGTACTCTTCTTTGATCGTGTTCTTTGCATTGCTCATCGGGTATGGGAGGTTTGAACTGGCGATCATTGCCTTTTTACCGATGGCTATATCCTGGGTATGGATATTAGGCTTAATGTCGTTACTCGGCCTGAAGTTCAATATCGTCAATATCATTATCTCCTCCCTCGTCTTTGGCCTCGGTGATGACTATACCATTTTCACGATGGATGGATTGATAGAGCGGTACAAGTATGGCAAGCAGAAACTCACGTCTGTCCGTTCTGCTGTTTATGTTTCGGCGGTTACTGTCGTTATTGGTCTCGGTGTGTTGCTGCTGGCAAAGCATCCCGCGTTGCGCTCTATTGCGTTCATTTCTGTTGTTGGACTGGTCTGTGTGCTGTTTATTTCACAGACGCTACAACCATTCCTGTTCAACTGGTTTATCCAGAACAGGGCAGACAAGAAGCTCCTTCCGTTCACACTGTGGAGTTTTACTAAATCAGTTTTTGCCTTTGCATATTTCTTTTCAGGGTCGCTAATACTGACGATATTGGGAGTGATATTGACAAGGCTGTGGCCCTTCAATAAGGAGAAGAATAAGTACTTATTTCACGTCTGGGTGAGCCGTTATACCTGGAGTATGATGTACATTATGGCTAACGTGCGCAAAAGGGTTTACAATCTTTCAAACGAGGATTTTCAGAAACCTGCAGTCTATATAGCCAATCATAGTTCGTTTCTAGATATACTCATTACCACAATGCTTCACCCTAAATTGGTGTTGATGACCAACCGCTGGGTGTGGCGCTCTCCGGTGTTTGGTGCGGTAGTTCGTATGGCAGAATATTACCCGGTGGCCGACGGCGCGGAAGAAAGTATCGAACCTTTGAGGGACCTCGTCAAGAGGGGTTATTCCATCGTCGTATTCCCCGAAGGCACTCGTTCGTACGATGATTCAATAAAACGTTTCCATAAAGGTGCATTCTATATCGCAGAACAGCTAAAGTTGGACATCGTTCCGTTGGTGTTGCACGGTGTTGGTCATACCATGCAGAAAGGCGATTTTTTATTGAAAGACGGCACTTGCTCAGTTTATATACATCCCCGCATCAATCCCGAAGATGAAACATTCGGGAAAACTTATAGTGAGCGTGCTAAATTGGTAGGACGTTGGATGCGCACAGCATATGGTCAGGCGAAAGCAAGCAACGAAACGCCGACGTACTTTAAAGAGCAACTGCAACGCTCCTACACCTATAAAGGTCCTACGCTCGAATGGTATTGCCGTGTGAAGACAGGACTGGAGGGGTATTACGAGCAGTTTCACGCACTCCTGCCACGCGAGGGCAAGTTTTACGACCTTGGTTGTGGGTATGGCTTTATGACTTATATGCTGCACTGGGCTGCACCCGGGCGGTCATTTACCGGGATTGATTATGATGACGAGAAGATCGAGACGGCCCAAAGCAATTTTCTACGGGATGAGGCGATTGAGTTTAGGCAAGGAGATCTTACAAAGGTTGAATTGGAGAGTTGCGATGGTATCATCATCAGCGATGTGCTTCATTATTTATTACCCGATCAGCAAGAAACATTGCTGGAGAAATGTTATGCAGCATTGAATACAGGAGGCAAGTTGATCATTCGCGATGGAGTTTCCGAACTCAAAGACCGTATCAAAGGTACAAAGGCAACAGAGGTGTTTTCAACACGTATCTTCAAATTCAATAAAACGCAGAATGAATTGCATTTTATCAGCCGTGCATTCATTGAATCGTTTGCGCAACGGCATAGCATGAGCATTGAAGTGTTGGACAACACAAAGCTCACGGCTAACCTGATATTTGTAATGACAAAGGCCTAGAAAGAATACCTGCGTGAACGATTCAGGTAGACGCTGATCAGCCACATTGTAGTTCCGAAAGCAAACAGAACAACGATGTGCGGTACAACGTCTGTAATGCTGCCATTTCGAAGTATTACCTGGTGTACCGCATCTAGCCCCCAATGAAGTGGGGAAATTAGAGCGACAGTTTTTAGTGCTTGTGGCAGCAACTCAATTGGAACCCAGATACCACCAATAGCGGAAAGCAATACTATGCCTATTGATCCAAACGGCAATGCCTGGTTGATGGTCTTGAATGCTGCGCCTATGAAATATCCGAATGATGTTGCAGCAAAAGCTATAAGAACAGCGACAGGAACCAGCACAAGGGGATGTTCTCCCAGATATAACGAAGGAAGTCCTACGTAAGGCAACAGCCAGACGCCAATGGCCAACATACAGGCGAATTGTGCTGTACACACAATGGTGTAGAACAGTATTTTGCCCAGTGCCACCCCGCGATAAGCATTGGGTATTAACTCAAGCCGCAGTGCGCTGCCTTCCTCGCGCTCACGTATGGTATGACTGGCCACAGGCAGCAGGATGAAAAACATACCGAAGATCGCCCAGGCCGGTACGTTGTGCTGCACAGAGTTAATAAGATACTTCGGGCCTTTTTCTTCGGATAAAGGTTCTTCCTTGATGCCAATACCCTGGAATGCGTTCTTGAAATCAGTTCCCGCGATGGCTGTACTAGTATCGCCGCCAAGTTTTGATAGGCGATCTACGAGTATTTTGCTGCACGAGTAAGTGATGTACTTATCGAGCGCATTGCTGATGGAGACACGGAAAGCGGGTTTGGCGACGGGGTCAAAATACATACGAACGTAGGCGTCACGGCTTTCGCGTGTTGGCAGTTTGCCTAATCCAATTTTCTCAGATACCGTGTTCGCCAACATGTTTGCAGAATTTGCAACTTCTGCCGTTGCACCCCGGGGTATGACGATACCAATACTGTATTTGCCTTTTTGAAGGAGTTGCTTGAGTTGTTGTTCAGTTAGCGGCTGGCCATCTATTGCATCAACCACCTGGAAATTCTTACTCTCTTTAAGCCCTGCTTTGATCTCCTTTGCCAGGCTGCCACCATCATCATCAGCCAGCAATAGTTCAAACCGCATTTCCTGGTAGTCGCGGAAAGGGGCGTCCTGAACCAGGGCCATTACCACTATCAGCATTGCCGGCATCAGGAATAGCAAAGCGAAGCCACCTACGTCGCGGCGAAGCAGCGTCCATTCCTTAATGATCGTGGCTACAATTTTCTTCATGCTAATCTCTTACCGAATGTCCGGTGTAATGCAGGAAGACATCTTCCAGTCTTTTACAATTGGGTGTTTGTTCTATTAACGCTTTAGGTGCGCCGCTGGTAACATACTTGCCTTCGTCAATTATCACCACTTCATCGCATATCTTTTCTGCTTCTTCCATCAGGTGCGATGTGTACAGGATGGTATGTCCTTGCTGGTTGTACTCCTGCAAAAAGTCCAGAATTAGTGCTCTGGATTGTACGTCAACGCCTGCTGTCGGTTCGTCCAATATCAGCAGTTCAGGTTGGTGAAGTAGCGAAGCGATGATATTTGCGCGGCGCTTCATGCCGCCACTATACCGATTGATCCTCTTGTCTGCATGCTTATCCAGCCCCAGGCGCTCCAGGAGTTTATCACCGCGATCAGAAATAGAACGCTCATCTAATCCATAAAGCCGGCCAATGTACCGGAAATTTTCCCATGCAGTTAGATTCGAGAAGAGCGCGATCTGTTGTGGCGCCACTCCAATTATTTTCCTGATGTCGAGTATATCCTTGACGCAATCCCTGCCCAGGACTCTAGCGCTGCCTTGGTCAGGCAGTACCAATCCACAGAGAATATTGATGGTAGTGGTCTTGCCGGCACCGTTTGGTCCCAGCAAGCCCATTACCTGACCGCGTTGTACTGTCAATGACAATCCATCGAGCGAGGGGGCCCATGCGCCTTTGTAGTGTTTCCTGAGATTCTCTATCTCGATGGCAAATGACATCAGATCCTTTTAGTTATAGCTCAGACCATGTACCAGTTTCTCCGGCAGCTTAGGTACCAGGTTGCGCGAAACAAGGAAAGAGGTGAGTTCTGCCAGTTCTTTAAAAATGTAATGGCTGTCGGCTGCGCCACGCAAGTATTCTGCACCGGTGCTACCACCCGTACCAACACGTTTACCAATGGTGCGTTGTACCATGTGTATATGCCTATGGCGCCACATAGACAGCAATTCATCTATTTCGAGCAGGCTGCTTACCAGTTCATAAGGCAAGTGCAATAGCGGATAATCCCTATATAACATGATGAACAATGCGCTTCGGTTGGCGTCTGCGCTCAACTTCCGTTCAGCAGGATAGTTGGCATCGTTCATGAACAGCTTATCGAAGGTTTCCAGGTTTTTCAGCTCCATCTCACTCAGGCTGCCTGCATAGGCTTCGCGGTATTGCTTCCAGAACTCGTGACCGCTAGTCTCCAGCCAGTAACTGTCTTTGGCAAATGGCATACGTTCCAGCCACCTGTTGATCAGTACAAGAAGCGATTCTTTAGACTCTGCTTCTTTCACGCGCTCAATATCCTTCTGGTTCAGTTGCGAGAGGTAATAATTCTGGCCGTGCCTTTGTTGGTATTCCAGTCCCAATGTAGCCTCGATCATCTTAAACTGGATGCTCTGAAAGCCCGATGCCGGCCTAAGCAGGTCGCGGAAGTCCAGGAAGTCGAGCGGGGTCATAGTTTCCATGACACTCATTTGCATTACTGCCACATCCAGTATCCGGCACACGCGCTGTATGCGGTGTACGCTGTTATATATATCGGGTGAGCTGTTTGGGATGTGTTCTTGCTTGAAAATATCCCTGATGATATTCAGCTCGTGTAATATCTGTTTGAACCAGAGTTCGTACGTCTGGTGTATAACGATGAACATCATTTCATCGTTGGCCTTAATTCCCTCTTTTTCGCTTTCGGGTTGCTGCGCGTTCAATATTTTATCCAGCTGCAGGTATTCGCTGTAATAAACAGGCGCCCTTTCCTTTTTATTCATGGGCGAAAATTAGTCAATCTTCACGAAGTGTGAAATGATTGTGGTTATCACTTATTTATAATGCCTGCCCTGACAAATAGTGGAAATCGCAGTTCTTTCACTTCGCCAGACTTCCACAGTACCTCCAGTTGCTCCCGGATGATCTCAACTGGATCGTTTCCATTTTTTTCGATATAATGCTGTACGCTCGACCAGGAATGGAGAAATCCCATGAATTGATCTAATGTCCAGTGTAGCTTTATGGCCAATTCTGGTGTCGGTATTTCTTTGAAAGGGAAGGGGATGGTTTTGTATTGTGCATCCACCCATTTGCGTTCAGGATCCCAATATCCGCCTAAAATGTTATAGGTAAAATTGTCTAATATTTCATCTATTGCACTCTCAGAGCGGAACGGTGCATATGCCCATACTACAATGCTGGCTTGGGGTTTTGCTACTCTTTTCACTTCACCATAAAACTTGTCGAAATCAAACCAATGAAGTGCCGTGCCTACAGTCACAAGGTCCATGCTATTGTTTTCCAGTCCTGAGTCTTCAGCCCGGGCTGCTCTATATTCTATGTTGTCCTTTTGGGAAGCATAGCTGAGTTGTTTTTCACTGAGATCGGTGGCGATAACATGCCTGAACTTCTCTGCCAGGCGTATTGCAGCCTGTCCATTACCGGTACCACAATCCCATGCAGTATCAAAGTTTTGCGTAATGCTGAAGATGAAATCGTACAGTTCATCCGGATACGTAGGCCGGTATGCAGCATAGGTTGCTGATTGTTTTGAGAACAGGTCTTTTACTTCTTTCATACTTTTACAAAAGTATGGATAGTAAGTTTCTACCCGAGATCAACAAGACAGAATTAGAAAAAGCGCAAGCAGCCAGTGATTTTCAGGCGATATTCGACATCTTCGTTCAGCCCTTGCACGAGGAGATGTACAAGCGCCGGGATTTTACTTTTATGGACGAATTGTCTGAAGGACAACAACTGTTGCTGTCGTACGACTATGTGCGTATGCAGGTGTTACAAGGCGGTTTTATCCAGTTCATACAAAATGGCTATGTCGGCCTGCTGTTGAATATGCCGGAATGGTTGCATCAGTTGGGCGCTGCCGAGGTTTCCAAAGTGATCGATGACGTGTTGAAAGTGTACGTTTTAAATCGTGAATTACTGGACAAAAGCACTACTGTTGAAGAATTCGCCATGCTTTACCAGGAACTCAAAGAATTCGAACAACTGGATGATAGTTTTCAGCATTTGGATGCCGACACAGTTAAGCTACTCGCAGAGTACGCTCTGCAGCATCCGGATCTTTTTGCAGTTATTAAATAGTGCTACTTGTATACTGTAAAGCGCGTGACATAGGCTTTGTCATCCCCTGTCAGGCGCAATGTATACATGCCATTGGCCAGGCCAGGAGGTAACGTAATATCAAGTGTACCTGCACGATCAATAGTTGTCATGAACGAGCGCTGACCCACTGAATTGATAATTTCAATTGTTGCAGTCTCGTTCAAAGAAGGAATCTGGAGCGTGAACTGTCCTGTGTTCGGATTTGGATAAAGTGTCAGGTCATTTGATTCACCAACATTTTGCACATTCAGCACTTCGTTCATCTGTATGGTATCACTGTAGTTGATACCTCCGCAAGCACTGTCTCGCTGTACCTGTGCGTAAAACCAATCCATAGGGAAAATATCGCTGAACATGATGCCTTTGTAGGTGGTGTTAATGGCTCCGGGAATAGGCGCGCCGTTTTTGAACCACTGGATGGTAGGTGATCCGCCACCGTTGCTTATGTGGGCAGTGAATGTCATTTCAGTAAAGCCAGATTGTATCTCGCCATCTGCAGTTACCGTCGTTGTTGCAAATACACTGGGTTTAAATGTGACCAATGTACTGGCCACGGGTGACATACAGCCGTCAAAAACTGTTCGCACAGTATAAACACCGGCGTTGGTAACATTCGGTAAATGAAGCGGTGTAGGTGCAGTATAGAACGGACTGAACGTTGGTGTGTTCCAATAATAATTATCAACTGAAGGCGTGTTGTTCATTACATACATGTGAAGAGTATCGCCGCGGCATATCGATGCATCGGCCAGCAGGATAGGTGCTGGCAGGTCGATTACTTGAACTGAATAATATGAGGTGTCTGATTTACAGCCGTTAGCTATTGACGTCGCAACTGCTTTGTACGTGCCGTTATGGCTACTGGACAGGTTTATTATAGTTTGCGAAGACATCAGAACTCCGCTTGGATTATATAGAGCGAATGTGGTTCCGGTAGGACCACTAATACCGAGTGCTAAATTGCCACCTTTGCAAGGAGGGTTATTGGCAGTTAATACAGGCGTTGCAGGGGTAATATTCGCGACTACATTCACTGTGTCTTTATAAATGCACGATCCGGCAGTAGCGGTCACAATATAAGCGCCGGTATTATTCACTGCTACAGAAGGAACAATAGGATTTTGCCCCGTGGAAAAGAAACCTGCTGGACCAGTCCAGGAGTAGCTGGCACCAGATATAGTATTTGCTGAAAGGTTAAGCGATCTACCAGTGCATACATTTCCGGGTGTGTAAGACGCGATCAGTAGTTGTGTACATGGTTGTGCCACGGCTGTTGAGGTGCAAAGACCAGCTACTAACACCAGGAAATGTTGTTTCAGGTTGTTCCAGTTATTCAGCATCAGGTAAAGTTTTGGTTCAATAATGGGAAAGGTGAATGTTATAAAACTACTCTTTTTCTATTGTCATGTCAATATCATAGCATATAAAACAAAAGGCCCTCGATTACGAGAGCCTTTGTCTTGAAGTAATTTGTTCTTAGTTCTTAGCTTGCGATGCCGCGTCCTGTTTCATTTTCTCATTCGCGAATATTTGGAACTCAACGCGACGGTTCTCAGCGCGACCAGCTTCTGTATCATTCGAAGCTAAAGGCTGCGATTCTCCGTAGCCTCGCGTCGTAATGCGGCTGTTACGAATGCCGCGGTTGAGCAGATAGCCCGAAACAGATTGCGCACGACGTTCAGACAGACCCTGGTTGTACTCAGTGGTACCGCGGCTATCAGTGTGACCGGCAATTTCGAGGTTTGTATCAGGATATTTGTTCAAAATTGTAACCAGTTTGTTGAGAGACGTAGTTGCATTGCCGGTCAGCGTGGAGCTGGCTGTTGTGAACAATACAGCTTCATCGAAACGTACTACGATACCTTCACCTACGCGTTCTACTTCTGCGCCGGGTACATCTTTTTTGATCTCCTCTGCCTGTTTATCCATTTTGCGCCCAATGATTGCACCTGTAGCACCGCCGACTGCAGCCCCAATAATAGCGCCCGCAGCAGTGTTGCCTGCAACACGGCCTACAACGCCGCCTACAACTGCGCCACCTGCGCCACCGATCACGGCTCCTTTTTGCGTTTTATTCATCGATGAGCAACTGCCTAACGTTCCTGCGGCCAGAATAACGGCTATACATGTCCTTAGTTTCATAACTGTTCTTTTTAAAAGAGAATCTCATAAAAAACTATGCCTCATCAGTCAGGTAGCACTCCTAGAGCCTGATATTCAAGCTTATCGTATTTTGTTATAAGCCGCTTCCGGGCTATCTTGTAGTGCATTCCAATCCTCTGGTAAATGACGAAGTTGATGTTAGTGTGGGATTATGATACGCCCATAGCGCGCATAACAGCCACTAAACCATATAATTACGTTTTCGAGGCCTGTCTCGAAGAGGAGGCTAATGTCAACTTGATCTTGCAGTCGGCCAGGGAATTGGGAGCTAAGTACACATTTGCTGTTGTGGGCTTTGGGGCCGAAAAGTCTGTCGCTCCATTTGATGTGAGGCATGTGGTGCAAAAGATCGCGGCCGAAGGACATGAAGTAGCCTCACACTCCTGGAAGCATGAATGGCTTCCATTTCTTACACCATACCAACTGGAGAAGACTGTAGAGAGAAGTAAATTCATTCTGGAGGATTGCATAGGCGACAACTACCAGGTGAAAGGCTTTGTGTTGCCGCATGACCGGCCTATGAGCTGGTATTCAAAGCTGGCGTTTAGTGCAGGCGATCGCGCGGTGTACCCGGTGTTTCCCGGCGCAAGTATTGGTGGTGTGGCGGGTTACCTGCAAAAACATAATTATCGCTGGGTGCGTGTCAACTACCGTCCTTTGTGGCAGAAGCTGGCAGACTGGAATGGAGAGAGTCAGAAATTGCGGTTCAATAGACAGTTCTACAGTTCAGGAGGTTTTCATTTCGTTCCTGAACATGCCATGGAATTTGGACAAAATACCCTTGATGCAGTCCAGTGGGCAGTGAAACACAATAAACCATTGGTGATCGCAGGACATCCCGGAGCGTTTAGCTTCAGAAAAGAGAATCTTGATAATTTTAAACGTTTTGTTGACGTTGTGGGAAATCACGTAAACAAGAAGGAAATAGAATTGACTACAATTTCAGACTATCTAAATTTGCAGGAGCATGGAAGATAAATTTTTAAGCCTTTTTCGAGAGCAGTTCATGGAGACAGATATCGCTGCTATTAACCACAACACCGAGTTTCGCACAATTGGTGAGTGGAGTTCCCTGCTGGCATTATGTGTAATCGCGATGGTAGATGAGAATTATGGCGTTAAGCTGTCTGATGTGGACATGAAATCGTGCACCAGGGTAGCTGATATTTACAGTATTGTTTCTTCCAGGTCATAAGTTATGGCATATATATCCGGGATATCGTATTATACACCGCAGCAGATACTCACCAATGATACATTGAAAGAAATGTATCCGAATGGTGATATCGATAAAGCGGAACAGATAACCGGTATTAAAAAACGCCATATTGCCGCAAAGGATGAATCGACATCTGATTTGGCAATACGTGCAGCTGAAAAGTTGTTCACCGAATACGGTATAGACAAGTCTGCTATCGACTTTGTTATTGTTTGCACGCAAACGCCCGATTATTACCTCCCATCTACTTCCTGTATCGTACAGAATGCTTTGGGCCTTTCAACTACTACTGGTGCGCTCGACATTAATATGGGATGTTCCGGTTATGTCTATAGTCTTGGTATGGCCAAGGGAATGGTAGATTCCGGTATTGCGAAAAACGTGCTGTTGCTTACTGCCGATATTTTCTCCCGGTTCATTCATCCTAACGATAAGGCCAACCAGGTCATTTTTGGCGATGCCGCCAGCGCAACACTTGTAACAACAGCGTCAGGTGCATTCAAGCTAAATGGGTTCGTATTTGGTACAGATGGCAGCGGTGCAGAGAATTTGATAGTTAAAGAAGGAGCCGGCAAACATTTCAATAAAACTTACACCGAAAGTTTCGACGAGTATGGTAATGTATTGTGCGATTCATACCTCTATATGAATGGCAACAACGTATTCACATTTACCATACAATCAGTTCCCGTATTGATAAAGCAAGTGCTTGAGAAAAACAATCTTGAGCTGGACAATGTTGACCATTTCATCTTTCACCAGGCAAATAATTTCATCCTCGAATACCTGCGCAAAAAGATCAAAATACCTGCCGAAAAATTCATCCGCAATATCGAGCAGCTCGGTAACACAACTTCCAGTACGATCCCCTTGGCTTTTAAAGATGCCATGGATCAGCAACGGTTCAAAGCTGGTGAGCAAATACTATTGGCTGGCTATGGCGTTGGTTTTTCATGGGCCGGCGCAACCGTAACGGCCAGCTAACTATGCGCAATACAGCCAAAATAATATCCATGCTCGAAGCCCGAGGTTTCAGCTTTTCTTTTCTAACGGAAATAGATACTCAAGCGCACAAGGATTTCGTAGCAAGAAATTGGCCTAATGCGGTTACGCGGAGCAACTACGAATACAATAAATGGAAGTATGGTCAACGTTCCGACGGCAGCATCAATCTTTTATTATGCAAAAAAGGGAATGAAGTTGTTGGTCAAATAGGGTATATCCCTGCTAGGCTAATCGTCGACGGAAAAGAACATGACTGTGTTTGGGGGTGCAACTTTAAAGTGGAAGATGCTTATAGGGAATTGGGTATTGGTGCAGCACTGGAGATCTACGCTTCAAACACTTTTCCGATAATACTGGGCAATACGCCCTCTATCGATTCCATCAAATACAAACGTTCTCTCGGTTACAAAATGCTGGAAGGGCCACGCGTCATGATGTTCCCTGTCAAAGCAGATCATCTATTGCAGCTAAAGGGAAGCAGGCTGCCCGAAGCGGTGTTGCAGGTTGCAACTGCTGTAGCTAACCCGGTTTTGAGAAGGTACAACGAGCTAAGGTTGCGGGCAAATACGGGCGAATGGTTGCAAGCAAATGAACATAGTATTTCACAAAGGATCGTTCGCAGAGAAAATGAAACTTTATTACCCCATATAAAGCATGATGAAGCATTCCTGCAATGGCGGCTCAATGTGCCTGCAGGTCTCCGGGAGAAAGCAAAGATGTACACGTCGCCTGACGATGATCGCAGTTACGCAATTACTAGTATTGCCGGAAAAGTTTTGAACATCTACGATTACTGTTTTTCCGACAAGACAGTGTTAAAATCATTTTTGAAACAAGTGTCGTGCACTGACGGAATTAGTACAATCCGCATACAAGCCAACAGTAATGAGGAAGAAGTTTTGTTGCGTGAATCAGGTTTTATTCCCTTTCGTAGCAAAGCAGTAATAACTGCATACTCCAGAGATGGCTTATTCGATAAGATTGATAAGATGTATGTGACCGGTTATGACGGTGATATTGATCTTTAGATCACTTGTCAAGTATGCGGATCTCCACGCGACGGTTCATCATTTGGTCTTCAGCTGGGTCCCTGAGTGGCCGGGTGCGTGCGAAGCCATGGTATTCCAGCCTTGTTATTGCGATGCCGTTTTTTACAAGGTAATCGCGCACTGCTTTAGCTCGTTGTGTAGAAAGCTCGAATTCGCCGGTTTCAAAATCAATACCGTCACGCGGGCGGTCGCAACAAATGTGGCCTTCTATACGTATTCGCACTGTAGGATGTTGCTGTAGCGCAGCCAATAACTGTTCCAGAACAGGGATAGATTGTTTTAACCAATAGTGAGAACCGCCTTCGAAATAAACATTTTCAAGTCGTAGTGTTTCATTCTTTTTTACCTTGCTGAGATCAATGGTTTTCGCCGGTGTTTTCTTCGGAGTATCAGGTGAGTGTTGAAATCCTCCGGGAACAATGTCGACACGTCTGTCTTTGCGATAACCTGCATTTCCATTAGGCACATCTCTTTTTACTTCGCCTTTGCCAATCACCATTTCAATATCTTGATCGCTCATACCCAAGCTAATAAGGTATGATTTGATATTGTTTGCGCGGGCCTCAGATAATTCAACGTTTGCTTCTTCAGAACCTACGTAGTCGGCGTAACCGATAATCCGCAGCTTTGTACCGAATTGCAAAATATCGTAATAGACCAACGAGTCTATTTTCAATTGTTCTGATTTCTTAATAGCGGATATGCCGAGATCAAAGTACGCGCTGATGGTGTCTTGCCTGGCTTGAGCAAACAAGTAGGAGGGCAGTATAAGCAGGCAAAGGCAAAAAGCTGTTTTTACCATAAGGAGGTATGTTTCTGATGTCACTTGCTTAATACCCGGATCTCAACACGACGATTCAGCATTTCATCTTCGTCTGTGCGTTCCGGCTCGCGTAGCGGCCTGGTACGTGCAAATCCCTGATATTCCAGTCTTGTTACATCGATTCCGTTTTCGACAAGGTAGTCGCGGACCGCTTTGGCCCGCATTGTCGATAAATTGAATTTTCCAGTCTCAATATCCAAACCGTCAGGTTGGTCGCTTTCACAACAGATATGCCCCTCTATACGTATGCGAACTGTTGGATGTTGTTTTAGCGCAGCTAGTAAAGTGTTTAGTGCAGGCTCAGACTTTTTTGACCATTGGTGGCTGCCGCCTACGAAGTAAATATTCTCCAGTCTGAGTGTCTCATTAGTTTTTACCTTGGTCAGATCGATTGTTTTACCTGAAGCTGGTAAAGCCTTGGCTGGAGCTGCCTTAAAACCGCCGGGAATAATATCAACCCGCCTGTCTTCACGATATCCTGCCGTGCCATTCTCCACTTCTCTTTTTACCTCGCCTTTACCGATGACCATCTCGATATCGCTCTCGTGAAATCCCATGCCCAGCAGGTATGTTTTGATATTGCCGGCACGCGTTTCAGATAGGCCGACGTTTGTTTCTTCAGAACCTAAGTAGTCAGCATAGCCAATAATACCCAGCTTCTTTCCGGGCTGCAACACATCGTAATAGACCAGTGAGTCTATCTTCAATTGTTCTGTTTGCTTAATAGCGGAGACGCCGAGGTCAAAGTACACGTGTATAGTGTCTTGCTTTGCCTGGGCAAACAAGCGTAAGGGCAGTATAAGTAAGCCAAGGTAAAAAGCGGTTTTTACCATAAGCAGGGTGTTTTTTAGATCACCTCACCTTCCAGGTCGTAGTCGTACGCTTTGGTAATACGAACGTTGACAAAATCACCTATTGGCAAAGAGGTGTCGCTGTTAATGATAACTTCATTATCTACTTCAACACTGTCAAATTCTGTTCTGCCAAGATAGCGACCAGCTTCTTTTTTGTCAATAAGTACCTTGAATTCTTTATCAACCTTCTCCTGGTTCTTTTCAAAAGAGATCTCCTGCTGCACTTCCATTATCTCCTGTGCACGGGCTTCTTTTTCTTCAGCTGGTATGTTATCGGCGAGGTCGTAAGCAGAGGTGTTTTCTTCGTGAGAATAGGTAAAGATACCAACGCGGTCGAGGCGTACATCTTCAAGGAATTTCTTCAGTTGTTCTACGTCATCCCTTGTTTCACCTGGGAAACCGGCAATAAGCGTACTGCGAAGGGCAATACCTGGCACTTTATCGCGGATGGCTGCTACCAGGTCATATATCTCCTGCGTTTCCATCTGGCGCTTCATGGCTTTCAGCATATTGTTAGAGATATGCTGCAGCGGCATGTCGAGGTAATTACAGATGTTATCGCGCTCGCGCATCACATCCAGTATATCCAGTGGAAATTTAGAAGGGTAGGCGTAGTGTAGACGTATCCAGTGCAGTCCCGGTACGTCAGATAAGTGCTTCAGCAGTTCTGACAGGGCGCGTTTTTTATAAATGTCGAGGCCGTAGTAAGTAAGTTCCTGCGCAATAAGCATGATCTCTTTCACACCCATTTGCACCAGCTTCTTAGCTTCAGCTACTACTTCTTCAATGGTTTTTGAAACGTGTTGTCCGCGCATCAGCGGGATAGCGCAGAATGCACACGTGCGGTTGCAACCTTCTGATATTTTCAGGTAAGCGTAGTGCTTTGGCGTAGCCAGCAAACGTTCGCCTACCAGTTCTTGTTTATAGTCTGCGTTGAACTGTTTCAGGATAAGGGGCAATTCCATAGTGCCAAACCATGCATCTACCTCAGGTATCTCGTTCAGCAGGTCGTGACGGTACCGTTCGCTCAGGCAGCCTGTTACATATACTTTGTCCAGTTTGCCGTCGCGCTTCAATTCTACCTGTTCCAGTATGGTGTTTACACTTTCTTCTTTGGCTTTGTCAATAAAGCCGCAGGTGTTTACCACAACGATATTATGATCCAGCTTTTCGCTTTCGTGTGCTACCTTAATGCCGTTAGCATTGAGTTGTCCGCTCAGCACTTCACTGTCCACCATGTTCTTGGAGCATCCAAGAGTAATGATGTTGACCTTATCTCGTTTCAGTTTCTTCGTTTTCACTTGTCTTAGTTTAACTCAATACTATTTTTTACGGAAGAATATCCTTACAGGTACGCCACTGAAATTGAAGTGGGAACGTATTTTGTTTTCGAGGAAGTTCTTGTATGAATCTTTTATAGCGTCGGGGTAGTTGGCAAAAAATGCGAACGATGGCACCACTGTAGGTATTTGCTGTACGAATTTGATCTTAACAGCATGGCCACGGGTCATTGGCGGCTGGAAGCGTTCGATCTCCTTCAGCATTATCTCGTTCAACTTCGAAGTTGCAACGCGGCGTTGCCTGTTGTCATACACTTCAAGCGCCTTTTCCATTCCCTGGAAGATACGCTGCTTCTCTGTGGCAGAGATGAAGATCACCGGTACATCGGTAAACGGCGCTATCTTTTGTTTGATCGCTTTTTCGTAATCGCGGGCAGTATTAGTTTCTTTTTCTACCAGGTCCCATTTGTTGATCAGCAGTACAACGCCCTTGCCTTTGCGGGTAGCCAGGCTGAAGATGTTTACATCCTGCGCGGTCATACCTTGGGCGGCGTCTATCACGATAAGACAAACATCAGCTTCATCCATGGCGCGAATAGCACGGATCACAGAATAGAACTCCAGGTCTTCGTGCACGTTTTTTTTCTTGCGCAGACCAGCAGTGTCTATCAGCATGAACTCCTTGCCGAACTGTTTGTAATGAGTATGGATGGTATCGCGGGTTGTGCCTGCTATGTCAGAAACGATGGTCCTTTCTTCGCCGATCATTGCGTTCAGCAGGGTGGATTTTCCTGCATTTGGCTGACCTATGATAATAAATTTGGGTATTTCCTCGCCTTTTTCCTGGTCTTCTTCAGTTTCTTCAGGAATGTGTGAGGTCACTTCATCCAGCAACTCGCCGGTGCCACTACCTGAGATAGAAGAAAGAAAGAATGTTTTTTCAAATCCGAGCGAGTAAAACTCGGTAGCATCCAGGGCACGTTCTGCGTTGTCAACCTTGTTAACAACCAGCAAAACAGGCTTTTTAGAGCGGCGCATAATGTCAGCCATTTCGTCGTCCTGGTCGGTAATTCCGGTTACTGTATCGCACACAAAAAGCAACAGGTCGGCCTCGTCCAGGGCTATATGCACCTGTTTCCTGATCTCGCGCTCAAAAACGTCCTCAGATTTAGCCACAAACCCGCCGGTGTCTATCACATTGAAATTTTTACCATTCCAGTCGGCTGTGCCATACTGCCTGTCACGCGTCACGCCACTCATGTCATCGACAATGGCCTTGCGCTGCTCCAGCAAACGGTTAAATAACGTGGACTTCCCGACATTGGGACGGCCTACTATGGCTACGGTAAATCCGGGCATAATTTGAAATTAGTGCGCAAAGGTACTATTATATCGGGAGCTTGCCGAAGACTAAGGGAAATTATATTAACTCAGCCATAAATATTTAACTTTGTCTTTCACTTTTTTAAACAAGATTTAATGAAGAGGATTGTCTACTTATTTCTGCTTGCGTTCCTTCCGTGTGTGGTAGCCAAAGCTGCCCCCGGCGATACTACCTGGGTTCAGGGTCAGACCGATGCCTGGCTTGGGACCGTTCCTACTAACACCGATTCTTTATTGACTTTTCCCGATGGCAGCAAAAGCTATAGGAAGATCTATATGATCTTTACGTTGGGCAAATATGCTTGTCCCGGTACTCCGCAATACTGTGCTGACTGGGACTATACCGTTCAAAATTTCCTGATGACGCCCAATGGCGATACGCTGGAATTGGGACGCCTGATCACGCCTTATGCAAACTCATCACGCCTTAACGCCAACTGGAAAGGTCGTTATGTGTATGACGTGACCGATATGTACCCTGTGTTGAAAAACAACGCAACTGTACGTATCCACTTCTCAGGTTGGTCTGGTGGCTTTACCGGTACTGTCCAGTTCGCGTTTATAGAAGGTACCCGTCCGCGTGATGTATTAGGTGTCGAACGCCTATGGCATGGCAGCTTCACGTATGGTGATGGTGCTAATCCCATTGACACTAAGGTTACTACTTTCAGCAAAGCAGCTCCTGCCGGTGCCGCCAGCACTGAAATGAAGCTCAATATTACTGGTCACGGCGGAGACGCTACATCTAACTGTTCGGAGTTTTGCAAGAAGTATTACCAGGTAAAGGTGAATGGCAATATGACCGAGCAGAAAGATATCTGGCGTGAAGACTGTGGTGTCAATGAGATCTACCCTCAAAACGGTACGTGGGTATTCAACCGTGGCAATTGGTGCCCTGGTAGTCTTGTTCGTACCAATGTGCACAACCTGAACGTTGCCGGTGGCAACAACTACGATGTAGACATTGATTTTGAAGCGTATACCGGTAGCGGCAGCCTGGGTAGCTACACAACAGAAGCTGCTGTGTATTACTATGGTGGATTTAATAAGCAACTGGATGCTTCGCTGGAAGATATCATTGCTCCAAGCAAGGACGAAATGCACTTCCGCAGCAATCCTTATACAGCCAGGCCAATTGTTAAAGTGAAAAATGAAGGTTCTACTACCATCACTTCAATTGAGTTTACCTACGGTAATGTGGTAACAACGTATACGTGGCAAGGTTCTATCGCACCTTTGGCCGAGGCAGAGATCACCCTGCCTGAAGTTTGGGACCTGCGTTCTGCAACTGGTACTACAAACACGTTTACTTGTCAAATAACCAAGGTGAACGGACAAACCGACGCTGATCAAACCAACGACAAGATGTCGAGCACATATGCTGCTGCACCTATGTGGCCAACTTCATTTTATGTTACTTTAAAAACGAATGGCAGTGTAGGCAGCAACGGTAGCGAAACCAGCTGGAAGATCTATCATCAAGGAAATGTCGTAGCTCAACGAGTTAACACCAATACGTCAACTACCTATGTTGACACGGTGAAACTCGGCCCCGGCGCTTATATGCTGGAAGTAACAGACGAAGGCTGCGATGGCGTTAACTGGTGGCTATATTCAAGCTATCCGCAAAACCCCGGTATTGGTTCTATCAACGTAAAACGTTCAAACGGCAACGGCTCTTTGGCTATGAACGGATATTTCAATGGTGACTTTGGCTGCGGCTTTAAGCAATACTTCAACGTTGATTGGCCAACTGCGGTAGATGAGGTTGTATCTGGTTCAAACCTGGCAATTAGCGTGCATCCTAACCCGGCTCAGAATAAAGCTACGGTTTCGTTTGAAGGTGTAGAGGACATAAATGGACAAGTGATGATCGTAGACGCCGTGGGTAGGGTGATTGCCGTACAAACTGCCAACGCTGCAATGGTTGACATCAACACAGCAGAACTGGCAAATGGCGTGTACTCAGTTATTTACAGCGCAACTAAAACTGATCTGAAACTTCAGACCCGACTGGTGATCGCTAAATAAGGATCAATTAAAATACTGCAATAAGGGCTGCGAAATGCAGCCCTTATTATTTTGAAAGGTGTTTGTACTAATTTTACCCCGATGAGCGAAAGAATACAGAAACTACAGGATTTCCTGAAAGCCTCACCTAACGATTGCTTTCTGAACCATGCCCTTGCGCTGGAATATGTAAAGATGGGCGATGAAGCAGCTGCGAGGCAATTGTTTGAAAAGAACCTATCTTTCGATGCCACGTATGTAGCCACCTATTATCACCTGGCTAAGTTGCTGGAGCGTGCGGGCGATCAGCAACAGGCAATTGCCATATACGAACAGGGTATGCAGGTGTCCAAAGCGCAGGGCGACATGCATGCTTATAGCGAATTGCAAAGTGCTTACGAAGACCTGGTATACTAAAATGGAGCTGTTAACTGCGTTTCAGAAAAACTGGATAGAGAAGAAGTTTGTTACCAATGGCAAGCCAGTGCTCCTGGCGGTCAGTGGTGGTATTGATTCTATGGTGATGGCCAGCCTGTTTCACCGGGCAAATATCCCATTTGCGATCGCTCATTGCAACTTCAGGTTGCGTGGGGTAGAGGCTGATAAAGACGAACAGCTAGTAAGTGGCTGGGCGCAGCAAAACAATATTCCATTTCATTCCGTTGGCTTCGATACACAACAGCGTGCTGACGAATGGAAAAAAGGCATCCAGGAAACAGCGCGTATTCTCCGGTATGAATGGCTCGACCAGGTGCGTGAAGAGTATGGTTATTCGGTGCTCGCAACTGCACACCACGCCAACGACAGCGTAGAGACACTGCTCATGAATCTGTTCAAGGGTACGGGCATAGCAGGCCTTCATGGCATTCCGGAAAAGAACGGGTCTATTGTTCGTCCCCTGCTATTTGCTACCAGGCAGCAAATAACACAATACGCTGCTGATAACAACATTTCGTATCGTGATGATGCCTCTAATGCTTCCGACGATTATCTGCGCAATGCAGTGCGGCATAAACTAGTGCCTGTTGCTGAAGAACTTTTTCCTAATGCAATAGACAAGGTTAGCGAAAGCATAACCCGTTTTTCGCAGGCTGAGCAGCTGTATCAACGGGCAATCGAGCAAGAACGAAAGAAACTGATCGAAAAGCGTGGTCGCGATCATTACATACCCATCTTAAAACTTATTCATCGCGAACCGCTAGGCACTATTTGCTACGAACTGTTCAAGCCATTTGGTTATACGCCGCAACAAATTCCGCAGGTGATAGATCTGTGCTCTTCAGAATCAGGGCATTTCATCGACTCGCCAACACACAGGGTTATTAAAAACCGCGACTTCCTGATCATAACGGTAAAGGAGACTGCCGCAGCTGATCTTATTATCGTAGAGGGTTTTCCATGTACCATAGAAACAGACTCCGGAAGGTTTAATTTCTCTGTTATTAAAACGCCGCAATCTATACCTGCCGATAATAATATTGCCTATATAGATGCCCATAAGCTGACCTTACCTGCTACACTACGCCGCTGGAAACAGGGCGATTATTTCTATCCTCTGGGTATGGGCATGAAGAAAAAAAAGCTGGCTAAGTTTTTCATTGACCAGAAAATACCCGTACACCAAAAAGAAAGGCTCTGGGTACTGGAATGCGATAAACGTATAGCCTGGATCGCGGGCATGCGCCTCGATGAACGTTTCAAGGTAAAGAATGAAACGTCGCAGGTTATTAAGATCGAATTTACCCCGCTTTAAAAATTGAAGGTTGGGTGCGTTACCTGCTCGAGGAATATCCTGCCGTGGGTGGGATCGAACAGCAGCGTGAACACGAAGCCATACACAGCACCCCAGAAGTGTGCATCGTGATTGACAGCTCCTATGCCTTTGCGTGACATATATGCCGAGTATATCAGGTAACCTATTGCCGCAATGATAGCCGGTACGGGAATGAACCATATCAAAATGGTTTCCCAGGGGGCAAAGTACACAAACGAAAATAGCACAGCTGCGACACCGCCGGAAGCTCCCAGCGACCGGTAGTAGCCATCATCTTTGTGCTTGGCAAAAGATGGCAGGGAAGCAGCGATAACCCCGCCGAGATATAAAACGATAAAAAGAAAATGCTTATTCAGGCTTTCGTAATAATCCTCTACATACCTTCCGAACAAGTATAGGGCAAGCATGTTGAAGATCAGGTGCATCCAGTCGGCATGAATAAAGCCTGAAGACAATAGCCTGTAATATTCATTTGGCGTATCCATTCTCTTAGGCCAAAGTATGAACTTATTATAGAGCTGGTCGTTAGAGAAAGCCGAATAGGATATAATAACAGTAATGATAACTATGATCAGTGTATAACTCATGTACCGGGTGCTAAAGGACTAAAATACGTTTTTATGAATGATGGTAGGGAGAATTATTTAGTATGCTGAACGAGCGGTATACCTGTTCGGCCAGAATGAGCCGCACCAGTTGATGCGGGAATACTAATGGAGACAAAGACCATACCTGGTTGGCCCGCTTCTTCACATTGTCGCTCACACCGTATGCACCGCCTATCAGCAATACCAGTGTTTTCGTTCCCTGGTTCATTAGCTGCTGAAACTGTTGCGACCATTGAATTGAGTTTAACTGTTTGCCTCTTTCATCAAGCAATACGAGATAGTGTTGTGGCTGCAGTTTTTTGAGTATCAGCTCTTCTTCTACCTGCTTGGCCCTTTCTATGTCTGTTGTGGCCAGTTTTTTAGGTGGTTGAAGTATACATAGTTCAACGCTGTTATATGGTTTTGTTTTTTGGAAGTAATAGCGAATGCCTTCGTCGATAAACGAATCATTTTCTTTTCCAATAGACCATATTTCTATATGCATTCCTGAAGCAGGTTATGGCGCGAAAGTACTCCTGTTTTCAGCTATCTCGGGATATTTTTCAGAAGTTTTTCGAAACAGTGTTTGGAAAATTGAAGTGATTACCTATCTTTGCAGTCCAATAAAAAACGGGATGGCCTCGTAGCTCAACTGAATAGAGCATTTGACTACGGATCAAAAGGTTTCAGGTTTGAATCCTGACGAGGTCACCAGAAGAGTCCTACAGAAATGTAGGACTTTTTTTATGTCCCTAATCGTCGGCTATTTTTGTTGAATAAGGGTTTGTTTAATGTTTCTTTGAAACAATTCTTCATGGGCAATTCTTATTCGTCATTTTTGTTCTCCTCCTTCTCCTGTACAGTTTCCTTCCCTGTTTCTACCTCAACCTCTTTAAACGTAACGGCATAGTCATTGGGGTGTATGGCTGATCCATATTTGACAGCATAAGCCTTTGTAAACTCTGCTCCGAGATAAAGGATAATAGAAGAATAGTACACCCATACCAGCAGCACTACAAGCGACCCCGCAGCTCCGTAAGTACTGCCAACTTTTGTCTGAGATATGTATAATGAAATGGCGAACTTGCCGATCATAAAAAGAACCGCGGTAATTAACGCACCTGCGAATACATCTTTCCATTTGATGCGGGCGTCTGGCAAAACCTTGAAGATAACCGCGAATATAAGCGTGCTGATGCCCAGCGTCAGGATGAGATTGACAATGTAAAATACCACTACCGCGACATCCGGAAAGCTTGCCTGTAAGCGCGCGCTTAGTCCTTCAATAACAGCGGTAATAGCTAAGGACACCAGCAGCAGAAAGCCGAGGCTGATGATGACAGAAAACGATAGGAAACGGTTCAGTAACATTTTAAGCCAACCGCGTTTTGGCTTAGGCTTCAGGCCCCAGATAGAATTAATAGAATCTTGTATCTCCCCAAAAACGCTGGTGGCACCGAGTAGAAGGACGACAATACCTACAACAGCTGCTATGGTGCCTTTGTCGCCTATGCCTGCATTTTGTATGATCTGCTGCAATTGTAATGCAGTGTCTTTCCCAACAAAATCTTCCAGGACGAAATATATTTTGTTCTCTACCGCCTCCTTTTCGAGGAAGAGACCACATAGGGCAATAATGACTACCAAAAGCGGCCCCATTGAGAATACAGTGTAATATGCTAATGACGCGCTCAGTTTTGTGATCTTATCATCTGAGAACCCCTTGAATGTATCCTTTGTGACTTCCCAGATGCCTTTAGCGGTTATCTTCTGTCTGCCAGGCATGTTGCTATTTGCATTTATTTCGAGTACTTGATCGTCTATTACGATCAATGCCTTGTCACGGTACTTTTCGCACCTGAATCTAAGCTAACCGGTGCAGGGTAGCCTTTTCCGGCTAGCGCCCCGACGGGCACCACGATCTCTTTTTGCCTCTTCACAGCTTTGGTCACTTTTCCTTTTTTTGTCCGTTCCTTCTTGTCAGTGGCAGTGTCCTCACTGTTTTTTGACAATGTATCGTTGGTTGCGTTGGCATTATTACCGACACCGGCTATCGGCTCGCCCTTTGCATCCTGGTTCATCGCGTTTAATGCTTGTGTGATGGCTGCCTTTTCCTGCTCACTGAGACTTTCATATTTTATTCCATAGACCGCAAGTACACCCGTAAGATTTTCCTGTGTATTGGTGCCCCGCTCATACACATCGCGGTAAATATGAAGGTTGCCGTTTTCTGCAACAATGGTTTCATAGCGCAGTTCTACAGGGATCGCTTTATTCAGCTTTACGTTTTTCGTTTCTGTCTTATTTTTTTCAAAACCAGATATACTATCCACTGTCAGTTGCGTGCCCGACAGTTGAGATAACTGGCCGGCAAAATCCTGCACCTGCTGGTTCGACAGTCCTACGCAACCGTGCGATGCGAAGTTGCCCAGCTTAGATACCGCTTTACCACCATGAATAAGATTGGGTAAACCAATAGGTATCTTGATAGGTCCCAGGGGGTTAAGCTTACTGCCGGCGGCCACCTTTTTACCCGGTTGCACTTTGCCTTTCACCCAGGGTTCATCGGGCGGTGTCCATGTCGGATTGAAAATAATCTGCTCTGCCCTGCGCATTCCTATGGGTAGCGGGAATTCAGGATAACCGATACCTATACGGTAGGTTTTCAACAGTTTCCCATCCTGGAAGACGTCCATCCTAAATGCAGGGATATTGACAATAACACGTGTATCTGTTGGTATGGCATTGGGTTGTGTGGGAAGGAGTCCATCTGTATCGCCGTTGGCATATCGCCTTGCTACCAGTTGCAATAGCTGGTTGGTCTTTTCTTCGCCGATCACATTTTTTACTTGTTCACGGGAATAGGCATTTGCCGCCCTGGTGGAGCCGGAATAAGGCCCTTCTTCTGTAAGGTTAGCCACTGAAGCGTGGGCAACCTCCTTTAGCTTCTGTACCTGCTCATCGGTCAGTTGAAGTTCTGACTTGAGCTGGGCCTCAAATCCATCCTCATAAAAAAGTGCGTCGAGAACCGGCAGTGTAAAACCCAAGGTATCGGGGTTAGCTGCAGGAACTGTTTTTGCTACAGTGGCTGTATCAGTATAGGTTGCAGTTTGCTCGTTATTATGTTGTTCACCGCATCCGGTAAACAAGGCTGCACTGATCGACAGGCAGAAAACAAGGTGCAGACGCATTGCAGTTTTTGTCATGAACGTTTGATTATGCACTGTATACTATTAAAATCATACCCAAACTCATGATGTATCACTCGCGTGGTGTCAGGTGTTACCACCTGACACCTACAGAACGCTGAATAGAAACCAGCGACGTGCTGCTTCATCACAGGCATATAATACATCGGTTTAAAGCACCGTATATTTGCCATCTATGTTCGGATCAGGTATTGAATTGTCGCAAATTCTTACGGTAACATTCACCTTGTTTGCCATCATCGATATATTGGGATCTATACCCCTGCTGCTTACGTTGAAGACGAAAATGGGGGATATCAGTTCTGCGCAGGCTACATTGGTTTCCGGTTCGCTAATGCTCCTTTTCTTTTTTGTGGGTGAGGAGATGTTGAACATCATGGGGTTGGATATTCACTCGTTTGCTATCGCAGGTTCTATCGTGATATTTATTCTGGCGCTCGAGATGGTGTTGGGAATGGAGATATTCCGCGCGGACAAGGACGCGAAGGCGGGCAACGTAGTTCCTATTGCATTCCCCATCATTGCCGGTTCGGGTACGCTTACCACTATTATGTCTCTGAAAGCTGTTTATAGCGGCTATAATATCCTGATCGCTATCCTGATCAACCTGGTGATCGTTTATGTCATTTTGCGGTCGCTTACACTTATCGAAAGACTATTGGGGCAGTCGGGCATACTGGTAGTGCGGAAATTTTTTGGTGTGATACTGCTGGCAATTGCCATTAAGATATTCAGGAATAACGTTGGGATATAGAACTCCTGTGCGCTACGCTTTATCTATACGGTATAGGTAAACATAGAATGGGGGAGTATCTTACATTGATAAGATCTTCTTAGTGTCAGCCCACATCGTTGCTGGTGAATAACACCAACGAAGGCGGAAAAAGTAAATGAATGAAATTACTTAGTTTATGTGAAGACATAATGCAATTATGCCACAATGGATACGAACCAAATTGGGAGAAAACATTTAGGTATTTTGTTGAAGAGATTAAAGCAGGAAATGCAATAGAGATTAAAAGAGAAATTCAAAACATATATACGGGTATGGGTTCGTTTAATGATTTGATTTTACAAAAAGATGGAGAGCTTCTTTCTTTAAACAATAGGTTAGATACATTAAGGCAAATGCTGTATCAAGAGATAACAAGATAGTGCTCACTTTTATCCCTCCTCGTTTTGTAAGGTATTACCACCTGACACTTCTTCGATCCATCTAATGTTTCGATGATCGCTCTCCATTTATGATCGCTCCGCCTTTGGGATTCGTACCGGAGTTTATACCCTGGTACACTTCGTATACCGCTACAGCGGCAGCAACATACATCACCGGCCGTAATACCTTGGCGCGAAGGAAACTGGCACCACGCATTTTAGCGGCCAGCATTTCGGCTTGTCTCGACGCTGCAAGCCCCGGTTTTACCTGGTAAAAGCCCAGTACATTCAGCGCTTTTTGCACGCCCTCGGCGGTGGCGCCCTGCGTCTTTGCAATAGCAGCGTACGAACTGCCTGCGATGGTAACCATTACAGAAGCATCTTTTGCACGCTTATAAAGATGGTATGTTTCTGATATCTGCTTTAGTTCCTCATTGGTCATCGTATAGCCCGCGTCACTCAGTCTGGTGAGCCGGGTGGTTTTCCGCTTCAACGGTTGAAGGTTTTCCGTCCTGGTGGTCTGCGTGTTTTGCGTATTGGTAGTAACAGGTTTCCTGTGCAGTTTTTGGGGCTGGGCGTGCAAGCCAGTGCCAATAACCGTGAGTGCAAGTAAGCAGGCAGCGATACGCATAGCTGAATGATTTTAGAATTACAAATTACTAAATGTTTTATGCTTATTGCTATGCTGTCAAAGCTTCTTTTTTGATGTTAGCCATATCCTTGCAGGTGCGAAACTCAACAACCGCGGCAACTTGATGGTATATGGACACGATTAAAGAAGGGATTAAATATTATATTTGACTCATCAATGAACAGGATCGTTTCCATTCAGTTATTACGAGCTATAGCTTGTCTGCTAGTGCTGTTGCTACACATCATGATATTCGTGCCTAACCCGCCCTTTTGGATAGGCGGGAACTTTGGGGTAGACCTTTTCTTTGTTATTTCCGGTTATATAATCGCTAGCTCTATCGATAGATTGCCGCCCCACAAAAGGGCTGCAAATTTTGCTATCAATAGGTTTAGCAGGGTTGTTCCCTATTACTGGCTGATGACGTTGATCTATGCCGGAACCTTCATTGCTGCGGGCGCCTGGTTTAGCTACATGAACCTGTGGCTGTCCCTGGTGTTTTATCCAAAGGAACCCGTAATGCTCATAGGCTGGACACTCAATCATGAAGTATTCTTTTATGCCTTTATCGCCGGGTGTTTACTTCTCACTCGTACTGTTCGCCACTGGTTCAATCTTGTATTATTTGTTTCGGTTATTTTGGTCTGTCGCTCCCTGAATTCAAACATAAACACGATCAAATTTATTGGCGCCTCGGTTAACCTGACATTTGCTTTGGGCTACCTGGCATTTATTACGGAAAGGCACTGGGTCAAATACCTTCAAAGCAAGATCGTTCTTTGGTTAGCCGTGTTGATGCTTGCTGTTACTCTTTTTAACAGCGATGCATATACGATCCCCACGGGCTATCCCAGGGATTTTGTAAACTATGCGCATTCGCTCATACTGCCGCGGTTTTCATGGGGCATCATTGCGGCGTTGTTTTTTACCGTGATACTCGCCCAGGAGAGCCGAATTAAGGCTGGTACTAATAAACTGGTAGTCCGAATAGGGGATACGTCTTATACCATCTACCTTATCCAGGGATTGATGGTTCAATGTTTAGCAAGTTTAACGCCGCTTCCATTGTGGGGAGTGCCAATTGTTTTTGCTGTAGTGGTGCTTGTTTCTTTCAGACTTTATAGAGTTGAAGATTGGCTGGGAAGAACCACGAAAAAGGGGTTGAAAACATTATTGGACAGACCTAAAGATCAAATGCAGCCCGCCCTTTCACATGAGGCCATTGTTCAGGATGCTCCGCAGGGTATCTCGAATAGCCAATAATAAGAGTAGCCAACTGGTAAACGTAGAATGGGGAGTATTTTACAATTGACAAAATAAGCATTAACGTAAGCCCACATCGTTGTTGGTGGAAAACACCAACAACGGCGGGAATTTATTACTATGAATAAAGCAATAGTACCTCGAAACGAAGCTGAATCAACTGAATTGTTTGAATATCTGAAAAAAGTCGATAATCAGGATTTGACGGTTGATGAGCGTACGATTCTTAGGACTGTTTTTGAGAAGACTGAATACGCGGGAATGCGTGAGATCATCGCCAGGATTATGATCGATCTAGAGGATGAAGAGATGTACTCATATTTAATTCGGAAAGTGAAAGCTTGTATACATACTAAGAATGTTGCATTTCTGGTCTATTGCTGCAGCTTTTATGAGTGTTCCGAAGATCTACAATTGTTTATTGACATAATTATTCTTAAGCCGTCGACAGATCGTTGTATCGCTTCAGCCGTAGAAGTTTTTAAGAAGATTGAAAATATCCCTGAGGAAGAACGAATTTATGCGCTTAATAAATTGCTCGCTTACCGAGAAACATTGGAATCATACACCGAGAAATATGAGGACGTTTCGATCGTTATCGATTGGTTAACAGACTTTACTCCAATAGAAAATTAAACCTTTCTTGTAATGTCAGGTATTATCATCTCACACTTGTGCTTCCACAACACTGACAGGTACTGTCAACCGGTTTATTTTTCTGCTGCTGGGCTCTTTTTTTAAAAAATTTTCTGAACAGAAAATTGCTCTGGAGAGCTTCCATGTCTTCATCAAACTTTTTGGTGCCGCATTGTATGTTATTGATCGCCGCCCTGATCTTGTTGGCAGCCCCCTGGTCGTAGAGCAACACTGAGGCCACATTGTTACTGTCTTTCAGGTCGTGGCTCATTTTGTTGAGATTGTCGGTCGTCTCCCTGGCAGTGAGCGATGCTTCCCTGATGTCTGTTGCTGCTGTCTTTAAGTTGTGGTATAGAAATGTGTCTGTTACCAGCTCATTAGCCATCGTTCCTTTGTTGTGTAACCGGGTACTATAATCTGCCAGGTTTGAACTCAGGCGTTGGATGATCACGGATGCATTTTGCAGGTTGGCTGAGGTGGCCTCCAGTTGCCTCGCTATGTTGTCTTCGGTCAATAATTTGCCTGCCGTGCCTTCCCCGGCAACCAGCCGCCTGCTGATCGTTTTGAAATCGCTTGTAATAACGGACAGGTTTTGGTTGCTCTCCTCCAGGGTATTCATCATTTGGCCCCTGCTCAAACCCGTCTCAGTTTGTAAAGTGTCTTTATCAACCACTGTCGGTGTGTTGGGCGTGCCGCCATAAATAACAACGATGGGGTTGCCGATCACCCCGTCGGTACTGATCTTTGCCCTGGCGTCTTTGCTTATGTATCTTCTGGAGTCTTCATCTATTCTCATCTCTACTTTTGCCAGTCCATAGCCTGTAAACTCAATGCGTTTTACCGTTCCTATCTTGATTCCCGACAACCAGATATTGCTTCCTTTAAGTAATCCCTTTACATCGGCAAAGACCGCGCTGACGGTAATGGTTTTCTCAAAGGTGTTTTTTTGTCCGTTCAATACAAAAGCACCGGCGAATAGTATGACAAAGCCAAGCGAAATAAATATTCCGAGAATTACAGACTGTCTGCGATTGGCCGCTCTCATGGTGGTTACTGTATAAAATTGTAGTTATAAAAGCCCCTGATCACTTCATTGTCCGTATCAAAAACCTCGTCGAACTTTCCCTGTCGTTCAAACCGGCCGTCTATCAACATCAATATCTTGTCTCCTGTCTGTTTGGCGCAGGTCATGTCGTGAGTAATGATAATAGAACTTGCTCCGTAGCGCTTCTTCACTTCATTGATCAGGTTGATGATCTCAATACAGGTCAGTGGATCTAATTCGCTTGTAGGCTCATCATACAGAACTATTTCCGGTTTCAGTATCAGCATGCGTGCTATGGCTATCCTTTTTGCTTCGCCGCCCGATAGCTCAGCCGGATATCGGTCTGCCGTGTCAGGCAGCCCAACTGCCTCCAGGGCGTCATTCACACGTTCATCTACCTGTCGCTGGTGCAGATGCGGGACATTCCTTACCAGGGGGAATTCAATATTTTCCCGTACGGTAAGGCTGTCATAAAGAGCGCCATGTTGAAATAAAAAGCCCATCTTCAACCGCATTTCAGCCAGTTCTTTATCGTTGAGTTGCTGTAGTTCCCTACCAAATACTTTTATCATGCCCCGGTCTGCCTTCAAAAGTCCTGCTATGATCTTGATCAAAACTGATTTTCCAACCCCTGAACGACCCATTATCACTGCGTTTTCGCCTTTGTGCAATTCAAGTCCTATTCCATTCAGCACCACACTATCATCAAACGACTTATGCAAGTCCCTGATAGATAGTATTATCTCTTTTTGTTCATCGTCTAGATTGACCTGTGTCTTCATTTAGCGTTGTACATATAGTGGAACAAACAGCTTAACTATTACCATTTCCTCGAGGAATATCAACAACATAGACGTGACTACGGCTGAGTTTGCTGCTTTCCCTACGCCTTCAGTGCCGTTTGTAGTTGTAAGACCCTTATAGCAACCAACAATACCGATGGTAAAACCAAAAACAACAGATCGCAAGATCGAAGAGATGGCCTCGGCATAGCCGATCCTTGCAAAAGCATTATGGATGAAAACGGGAAAGCTGGACTGGTCTTCAGTGAATACATCTGTATAAGAGCCGATCAATCCTATCAATGAACTGTAGAGCATTAAGAGTGGTATCATGAAAGTTGTTGCCAGCACACGCGTCACTACCAGGAACTTAAATGGGTTGACCGCCGAAACCTCCATTGCATCTATTTGTTCCGTCACTTTCATCGAACCCAATTCTGCGCCGATGTGTGAGCCTGATTTCCCCGCGCATATCAACGCAGTTATCAAAGGCGCCAGCGCCTTCATGATAGCCACGCCCGATATGGATGGCAACCACGATGCCGCCCCGAAATCTTCCAGTTCAGGCCGCGAGTGGGCTGTAAAGACTATACCTGTGATAAAAGAAGTTACAGAAATGATAAAGAGCGACTTATAACCCACCTGGTAACACTGGTTTACCAGTTCACGAAACTCGTAGGGTGGGGCAACTGCTTCCCGAAAAAACTTTATAATGAACAGGAATATTTTATGAACATCTGAAAAAAAGCCATCGGCATTCTTAGAAATGACGTGCTTTTTCAATTCTGTTGCGGAGGCCATCTTGGTGGATATTATAAGAACTACAATACAATTTTCTTACCAACAGAGTTTCTTCACACGGAGTGAGACCCAGCTCTTTATCCGTGATGGAAATTGCCGCTTCAGCTGCAGAAATGCAGGTCTTCACTTGTAATGGTTTTTCTATTAGTGCATTATTTTGTATATTTGCTATTAAAAACTATTGCCTGTGAAGGCACACAAATTGTCTGAACCAGAATTCATTGAAGTCACCAATGGCCGGAATTCCAGTAATTTCAAAAATTCTACAAATTCCGGTTCAGACATTTTAAAAGACCCCAATTCGGCAACAACTGAGCGAAGTGAGCTCGTTGCCACCTTTGAAAAAGACCCCAATTCGGCAACAACCGGCAACAAAATGCCCCGGCCAAGGCTTATGGTCAGGCCTTAATGATTGGATAATTATGAAATGTTTGGGCGGCTTTGTACCTTGTCGGCCACACACACAATTCGCTAACTTTTAAACATAAGAGATGAATCGCCAAACAGCAAGTTTTACAAAGTATGTAAGTTACATGCTCCTTTCATTGCTCTGCTTATCGGGCAATGTAGTTCGCGCACAGGAATGCGACGAATACCTGACAAAGATCCTGACCCAGCTGAACGTTACTACTAATTCAAAATACCTGGATGCTTTAGACTTTATCTATTCATCTACCTCGCAACAGCAAGTTGATGAGAGGACTGCGCAAAACGGTGGTATTACCATCCCGGCTTACGCAACCGCAGAGTATGAAGCCAACAGGACCAAAGTGAGGGAGATCAAGAACCGTGTTAAAGCTGACATTCCTCATGAAATAACTAAGGATGAATTCTTTACGCTGTCACAAACCTATACTGTAAACGAAACAGCAATCAAAGCGCTGTCTATGCTGCCTGCTTGTTGGGCAAGCAAAACCAGCATCCCGTACCTGCAACTCACATCAAATACTGAGAACGAAGTTGTCGCTACTCTGTATCTGGCCAACCACATGACACCGGGCGCAGTAACAGCAATTGACGTTGCGCCAACATCAAACCTGAAACAGACCTCAGACGTGCCGGGTAAAGTAAAATTCCAGGCAGTTAAGGCGCTGACATTCAAAAGGGCTGATAAAAACAGGGCTATCGTAAACGTGACCGTAGACGGCATCAAAGTTTACCCACTTCAGATACCTGCAGTTGACGAAGCTGAAACAGTGGTGCAAAGGCATTTTGAAGGAGATTTTAAAGTGTACCTGGGCAGCTACGATGCATTCTTTGATCTACCTGGCGCAAGGCATATTGTTTGGATCCCTAAAGGGCATCGCGCTGATTACTCTTTGACTTTCAGCTTACCCCTCGGCCTGAATGGTGCTGATGTTCAGAAGCTCAAAGTTTACCTGGTACCAACAAAGGGTGGCTTTAGCAGGCAAAAGCTCACTGTTGTAACAGCGGCCGATGGTACATTGACCCTCGAAGGCGACCTGACTACTGCATTCAAGCTGAGCGAAGGCAGGATCCATGTTGAGTACGAAGAAAAGAAACCTGCAGGTGTTGCCAACAGGTAATATCCTTATATAATACATTGAGAAATAAGGGTTTCATGCCACATGGTTTGAAACCCTTTTTCATTGGGTGTATCTTTGCAGAATCCAGGTGTATTCGAATATAATTATCAATGACTAAGCAAACCTCCGAGACGATCTATAACCTGCATGTCCTTATAGGACAAGCGGTAGGTACTTACATGCAATATGCAGACATGCTGCAGAAAAATGCAGATACAGAAGTATTTGGAGGCCTGGTGTCGCAGTTCTCTGCGCTTAAGCTCTGCCAGGTTGTCGATGAAATAAGGAGGCTTAAACAAGACACCAGTGATCGCAAGTTGGGCCAAATGCTTACTGCCCTTGAGCCGGTGACCAATGAGCTGGAGGGTTATTATCAGAGACTTTCACTGGGTAGAGACCTGGCAACCGTGAGCACTAACAGGACAGCGGATGGTCAGTTCGTTTGGGCGTGGAAAGAGCTGCAAGGCAAGGCAGTCAGGTTTGAGGAGCTGAAATACCTGGTTACCCTTGCCCAGGAAGTAGGAGGGTGGTTGTGGGAATATTATAAACCAGTATTGGATAGTTACTATGAGATAGAGGAACAAGAGGCAGCGAAGCTAAGGGAGGAATTATCTTATTGGCCTGCGGGCGCCAAAGAGCTAATGCTTGAACACCTAAAAGCCGTGATCATGGAAGCTCGCCAAAGAGAAGAGTATCTCAAAAGTTAGTAGCCTTTTGAGTGATGATATTATTGCCGGGTACCCAGTGTCCGGCATTTTTTATCCACAAATTGGGTCCATTTTGTGCAAAAAATCCGTCTTTAATCATTTTTTAATGTAGAATTAATATTGATTTTTTGACAACTTACATAATCACGAAAATCTAATACTGGCGCAGATTCTACTATGTTTTTATATGTAGTTGTCATGATCTAATGGAGCAATAATGGGTAATTAATTGTTACATAATATTGCATATTTAGAATGAACTTGTTAGTTTCACCATCAGGTACGTAACTTTGCGTACTTCATATATAAGAGAGACTCACATGCAACAGAACATTTTTACCTGGCAAGCCTTGCCGCCAATTAAGGCATGCCAGCACATCAACAGCGCTAGAAGCGCAATTTCATTTAGAATTTTTACGGAGCAACTAGGCTGATCTAATAGATCATGGCTTTGATAGGGGATAAAGTTGCGTCATTATATATAGTATATTTTATATAAGGAATCGGTTTTCTAAGGGATTTATTTTATAAATAAAATAATATAAAGGGATAAGTTTTTAATCCTGAGGGAGTTGTGCTTTCTATGAAAGAAAGCAATTAGGTGTCCAATGACCCGGTAACACCGCCTCTCTCGCTAAAAACAAGCCACTATGAGAGAGAAATTTACACTTTTGGCGGTAGTGTTATTGGCCTTTCTATCTAATGTGCATGCACAAACAGTGTCGTGCCCGCCAAACATTGGGTTTGAAAATGGGAATTTCACAAACTGGCAATTGTTTACAGGCACTTGCTGTCCTATTGTAGCCAATAACCTTACAGGCGCACTTGCCAACAGGCACGTATTGACCAGCGGCAGTGCTGTTGATCCATATGGTGGCTTTACTGTTGTAGCACCGAGCAGCGGTGTTTATTCATTGAAACTCGGTAACTCAAATACAGGGTCTCAGGCAGAACGTGCGCGATACTATGTGCATGTACCTAACAATGTCAATAATTACAGCATCATATTCCGTTACGCAGTTGTGTTTGAGAATCCAAACCACACCGCGGCGGAACAACCTCGTTTTGAAGTAAGAGCTTACGATTCAACTTCAAATAACGCCATCCTTCCATGCAGCCAGTTCTCTTATGTTGCCACAGCTAGCTTGCCGGGGTTTACTCTATCAAGTGTTGGGAAGGACGTATGGTATAAAGGCTGGACGACGTCCAGCATTGACTTGTCTGATTATGGTGGTAAAACTATTGCCGTAGACTTTGCCAGTGGAGATTGCGATAATGGCGGCCACTTTGGTTATGGTTATGTTGATCTGACTTGCGGTCTGTTCGCAACCAGCACAACAGTCTGTAACTCCAATTCTACTTTCAATATCACAGGTCCTTATGGTTTTCAGAAATACGAATGGCGCGATTCTGCACTCACTACAATAATAGATACGAATCAGACAGGCACAATACCTACTCCGCCAACATCAAGACAGTACGCATTGATCGTAACTCCGTTTGCAGGCTTCGGATGTCCTGATACTATCTATACAACGGTTACTGTATCTAAAGTTGTTGCAACGATCAATAACAGCGACACAACGATTTGCAACGGAACTACATTACAACTCAACACCACAAATTCTGTAGCGCCTGGCCCTATCACTTATAGTTGGGCACCTGCAGCAGGACTTAGTTGCACTACGTGTGCAAATCCTGTTGTCACGCTTCCGGTAAATACAAAATACGTTGTAACGGGAACCAACGCAGACAATTGCACCTGGAAAGACACTGTTTCGATAAGATCCAGCAATCCTACAGTGACTACCACTCCGCAAAATGCAACCTACTATGGTGCTGTTAATGGTGGTGCCACAGCTACTGCGGGAAATGGTATTTTGCCGTTTACCTACAGCTGGAATACAACCCCTGTAAAAACAACGGCCGCCATAACCGGTCTCGCTGCGGGAACATACACTGTGACCATTACCGATTCTTTGAATTGCGTTAAATCAGCAGCGGTTACGGTTACTCAACCGCCGCCACTAGTTGTTTCTTTTACGCAAACGAATGTTAGCTGTTATAATGGTAACAATGGCTCCGCTACGGCAACTGCAAGCGGAGGCGTTCCTCCGTATACTTATAGCTGGAATACAACTCCGGTAAAAACAACTACTACAATAACTGGTTTGACTGCCGGTATCTATAAAGTCACTGTTACAGATGCCAACAGTTATTCGATAGTAGACAGTGTAACAATTACCCAGCCCCTGGCTTTAGCGGGCAACGTTAGCAAAACAAACATCAGCTGCTTTGGTGGCAGCAATGGTACTGCCACAGCTAACCCAAGCGGAGGTACATCGCCGTATACCTATTCATGGAATACCACGCCCGTTAAAACAACGCAAAGCATTACCGGCCTTGTTCCCGGTACTTACAAGGTTACGATAACTGATGCCAACAGCTGTACTCGTCTGGATTCGGTGATCATTACACAGCCTACGAAGATTACCACTAATATGAACAGTTCTAACAACAACTGTAATAATAATGGTAATGGTGTTGCCGGTGTTACCGCCAACGGAGGTACACCACCTTACACCTATGCGTGGAATACAACCCCGGTAAAAACGAATGCGAATATCAATGGCCTGCTGCCAGGCTGGTATACTGTTGTTGTTACAGATGCCAATGGTTGTACTGCAGTAGACTCTGCTCCTGTGGCACAACCACCTAACATGCAGTTGACGACAAGTCAAACAAATGTAAAGTGTAAAGGTGGAAGCGATGGTACCGCTACGGTTGTAGCAGGCAAGTCTGGTAACTACACATATTCCTGGAGTTCAACGCCTGTTCAAACAACTACTACAGCTACGGGTCTGCCAGTCGGCAAATACGTGATCACAGTAGAAGATAACAATGGCTGTAAGAACAAAGATTCGGTGATCATTACCGAGCCGGCAACTCTGTTTGTAATAAATGCCTCGAAAACGGATGTATTATGTTATGGTACCAGTACAGGTACAGCCACGGTTGTTGGATCCGGAGGTAATACGCCTTATGTCTACAGTTGGAACACCACTCCGGTTAAGACAACGGCTACAGCAACAAATCTTGCTGCAGGTTCATATACCATAACGGCTACCGATTCTAACGGTTGTGTTAAGACAGCTTCAGTAACGATTTCGCAACCCACTGTGTTAAGCGCTAGTGCGGTAAAGACAGATGCAAGTTGTTTTGGAGGAAGCAATGGTACAGCAACAGTTACAGCTGCAGGCGGTACTGCTCCGTATACATATAGCTGGAACAGTAGTCCTGTACAAACCACAGCAACTGCTACAGGTCTACCTGCTGGCAATTATACTGTTACTGTAACAGATGCCAACAACTGTACTACAACAGCTAGCGTTACCATCGGGCAGCCAACGCAATTGACTGCTTCGGTTGTAAATACAAATGTGAGCTGTTACGGTGGCAGCAACGGTGCCGCAATAGTAACAGCGGGCGGCGGTACTACACCTTATTCATATAGCTGGAACAGTACACCGGTACAAACTTCAGCGGTAGCTATTAACCTGCCAGCTGGCACTTACACAGTCACAGTTACCGATTTTAAAGGTTGTACTAAAACAGGTACAGCAACAATTACCCAACCTGCTCAGCTCACTGCCAGCGCAAGCAAAACAGATGTAAGCTGCTTTAACGGTAGCAATGGTACGGCAACGGCTACTCCTACTGGAGGTACCGCGCCATACACTTATAGCTGGAACACAACACCGGTAAAAACAACCGCTACTATAACTGGCCTGACTGCCGGCTCTTATACGGCTACTGTTACGGACTTCAATGGTTGCGTGACAACAGTGAATGCAACCATTACTCAACCAACACAGCTTACTGCGACTACTGCCAAAACAGATGTAAGTTGCTATAGCGGTGCCAATGGTACTGCAACTGTTACTCCTGTAGGTGGCACATCGCCATATACATACAGTTGGAATACCACACCTGTACAAACAACCGCTACTGCAACGGCATTGGCGGCGGGTACATATACCGCGACGGTAACAGATGCACTGGGATGTATCACCACAGCCAACGCTACGGTTACTCAGCCAACATTGTTGACTGCTTCTGCAACCAATACCAATGTAAGTTGTAATGGTGGTAGCAATGGTACGGCAACAGTAACTCCGGCAGGTGGCACGTCACCATATACTTATAGCTGGAATACTACACCTACGCAAATTTCTGCAACGGCAACTGGTCTTACTGCGGGTACCTACACTGCAACAGTGACCGATGCCAAGGGTTGTATTTCTACGGCTAATGCAACAATAACACAACCTGCAGTTTTAACTGTATCTGCTACTAATACCAATGTAAGCTGTAACGGCGGCGCTAATGGTACAGCAACCGCAACTCCGGCTGGAGGTACTACGCCTTACTCTTATAGTTGGAGTACTGCGCCTGCGCAGACTACTGCTACTGCAACCGGTCTTGCTGCTGGCACATACACCGTTACAGTTACCGACTCGAAAAGTTGCGTTGCTACAACCACTGCAACGATCACGCAGCCTACCGTATTATCTGCAACAGCAACCAATACTAATGTAAACTGTAATGGCGGCGCCAATGGCACAGCAACAGTTACACCAGCAGGAGGCACTACACCTTATACCTACAGCTGGAATACTACACCTGCTCAAACTGCAGCTATCGCTACCAGCCTGTCTGCTGGTACGTACACGGCTACCGTTACCGATGCCAAGGGTTGTACTACGACCGCTTCAGCAACGGTGACACAACCTGCTGTGCTGACTGTATCAGCAACAAATACCAATGTGAGCTGCTTCGGTGGCAATAATGGTACCGCTACAGCAACAGTTGGCGGTGGTACTACACCTTATGCTTATAACTGGAACAGTGCTCCGGTACAAACTACGTCTACGGCTAATAATTTGCCTGCCGGTACTTATACTGTTACGATCACCGATGCGAAAAACTGCGTGGCCACCACAACTGCCACTGTTACCCAACCAACGGTGCTGAATGCAACAGCGACTAATACCAGTGTAAATTGTAATGGCGGCAGCAATGGTACGGCTACAGTAGTACCAACAGGCGGTACTGCTCCATATACCTATAGCTGGAACAGCAGCCCGGTACAGACGACGGCGACAGCAACCAACCTGCCTGCAGGTACCTATACAGCTACAGTAACAGATGCCCTGGGATGTATCAAGACCGTGAATACCACTATTACACAGCCACTGGTGTTAACTGCATCTGCAACTAACACCAACGTAAACTGTAATGGCGGATCGAATGGTACTGCTACGGCTGTCCCCGTGGGCGGCACTACGCCATATAGCTATAGCTGGAACACAACACCTGCTCAAACGACAATAACGGCAACTAGTCTGGCTGCTGGTACATATACTGTTACCATTACTGATGCTAAGGGCTGTACAACAACAGCCAATGCTACGGTAACACAACCGTCGACATTAACTGCAACGGCTACCAATACCAATGTAAACTGTAATGGCGGCAGCAATGGTACTGCAACCGTAACTCCGGCTGGTGGTACTACGGCTTATACTTACAGTTGGAATACAACCCCCGCTCAAACAACTGCGATTGCAACGAACCTGCCTGCAGGTACCTATACGGCTACTGTTACCGATGCTAAAGGTTGTATAACTACCGCATCGGCTACAGTGACGCAGCCTGCCGTACTCACCGTTTCGGCTACTAACACCAATGTGAGCTGTAATGGCGGATCTAATGGCACAGCCACTGCTACGGTAGCTGGCGGAACCACACCATACACATATAGCTGGAACAGTACGCCTGTTCAAACAACTACTACTGCCAATAACCTGACAGCAGGCGTATATACTGTTACCATTACTGATGCTAAGAATTGCGTTGCTACAACCACTGCAACCATTACACAGCCAACGGTATTGACTGCAGCAACAACCAATACCAGCGTAAGCTGTAATGCCGGAACAAATGGTACGGCAACGGTTACGCCAACTGGCGGTACTGCTCCGTATACTTATAGCTGGAATACAACTCCAACTCAGACAAACGCGACAGCAACTTCTCTTGCTGCTGGTACATACACAGCTACTGTGACTGATGCTAAAGGTTGTATCACAACCGCGAATGCGACGATCACACAGCCAACATCACTGACGGTTTCGGTTGTTAATACAAATGTGAGCTGTAACGGCGGTAGCGATGGCGCGATAATAGCAACAGCTGGTGGTGGTACTACACCGTACTCATACAGCTGGAATAGTACGCCTGTACAAACAACGGCGGTAGCAGTCAATTTGCCTGCTGGTAACTATACGATCACCGTCACCGATTTTAAAGGTTGCATAAAAACAGCCAGCGCAACAGTTACGCAGCCTACGCAGCTCACTGCCACAACAAGCAAAACAGATGTAAGCTGCTATAACGGAAGTAATGGTACGGCAACCGTTGCTCCTACCGGAGGCACCGCACCATATACTTATAGCTGGAATACTACACCGGCACAAACCACAGCTACCGCTACTAATCTGCCTGCGGGTACTTATACGGCAACAGTTACAGACTCGAAAGGTTGTACGACTACAGCCAGCGCTACTGTGACTCAGCCTACACAACTGACGGCTACTGCTACTAAAACCAACGTAAGCTGTTACGCGGGTACAAATGGTACAGCTACGGTGACTGCTGCAGGCGGCACAACACCATATACCTATAGCTGGAATACTACTCCGATAAAAACAACAGCCGCAGTGACGGGTCTGGCTGCCGGTAGCTATACTGTTACTGTAACCGATAACCTGGGATGTATTACGACAACGAGTGTTACTATTACACAACCCGCAGTGCTCAGTGTATCGGCCACCAATACCAATGTAAGCTGTAATGGCGGATCAAATGGTACGGCAACTGCGACACCAACGGGCGGCACAACTCCTTACACGTATAGCTGGAGTACTACACCAACGCAAACAACCGCTACGGCCACAGGCCTGGCTGCGGGGACCTATACGATCACAGTTACCGACTCGCAAAATTGCGTTGCGACCACTATTGCAACTGTTACACAGCCAACTGTGCTTACTGCAACTGCATCTAAAACAAATGTGAGCTGCTTCAATGGCAGCAACGGCACTGCCACGGTTACGCCGGCAGGTGGTACTACACCGTATACTTATAGTTGGAATACAACACCAGTTCAAGCTACAGCACTGGCAACAAACTTGCCTGCCGGTACCTACACTGCCACAGTGACCGACGCGAAAGGCTGTGTCACGACAGCATCGGCTACGGTTACAGAGCCTACACAGCTTGCTGCTAGTGCTACGAAGACAGACGTAAGCTGCTTTAACGGAACTAACGGTTCTGCTGCTGTTACAGCTTCTGGCGGTACAACTCCCTATACGTACAGCTGGAATACAACGCCAATAAAAACCACTGCCATCGCCAGCAACCTGGCTGCAGGTACGTATACAGCAACTGTAACGGACGCTCTGGGTTGTACTACGACAGTAACCACTACGGTAATACAACCGACTTTGCTGACAGCATCTGCAACTAACACGAATGTTAGCTGTAGCGGTGGTAGTAATGGTACGGCTACTGTGACACCATCGGGTGGTACTGCTCCATACACTTACAGCTGGAACACTACTCCGGTTCAAACCACTGCAACCGCCACTAACCTGGCCGCTGCTGGCACTTACGTAGCAACCGTTACGGATGCCCTGGGTTGTATCACCACTGCAACGGTTACTGTAACACAACCAACGCCACTTGCTGCCAGCGCTGTGAAAACAGACGTGAGCTGCTTTAGTGGTAGCAATGGTACTACAACTGTAACCGGATCGGGTGGTACGCCTCCATATTCTTATAACTGGAATACAACGCCTGTTCAAAATACTGCAATTGCTACAGGCTTGACAGCTGGTACTTATACAGCAACGGTTACAGACAATATGGGATGTACCGCCACTGCAACAATAACAGTAAGCCAACCAACCTTGTTGACGGCATCGGCTACTAATACAATTGTAAGCTGTAATAGCGGCAGCAATGGTACCGCAACGGTAACAGGTGCTGGTGGTACTACGCCATATACTTATAGCTGGAACACAACACCGGTACAGACAACAGCAACCGCAACTGGTTTGATCGCAGGAACATATACGGCAACGGTTACCGATGCCCTCGGATGTTCGACTACTGCAACTACCACAGTTTCGGAACCAGCAGTGTTGAACGTATCTGCTACCAATACAAATGTGAGCTGTTATGGTGGCAGCAATGCCTCTGCTACAGCAACAGTGACAGGTGGTACAACGCCATATAGCTATAGCTGGAATAGTACTCCTGGCCAGTCAGCCTCAACTGCTACAAACCTACCGGCTGGTAATTTCATAGTGACAGTAACTGATAGTAAAGGTTGTGTTGACAAAGACACAGTTACTATTACTCAACCAACGGCTCTTACCGCTTCTGCGACCAATACTAATGTTTCTTGTAATGGTTTATCTGATGGTACGGTTACGCTGACAGTGGGTGGGGGAGAAACACCGTACACTTACCTGTGGAATGGTAATTCTTCCTGGACAACAAAAGATCTCAACTCTGTGCCAGCAGGAACTTATACTGTTCTCGTGACAGACAGCAACGGATGTACGATCACTGCTTCTGCAACAGTAACTCAGCCAGCAGTGCTGACCGTGGCGACAACCAAATCTGATGTTCTCTGCTTTGCAGGAAACACAGGTTCGACCAATGCTGTGGCAACCGGTGGTACAGCTCCTTATAGCTACGCATGGAATACTACTCCTGTGCAGAATACCGCAAACGCGACAGGCCTTACTGCCGGCACCTATACAGTGACTGTTACCGACGATCATGGTTGCGTAACTACTAAGTCTATTACAGTAGGAGAGCCTACCGCGCTTGTAACTGCGAGCACGCAGGTGGATGTGAGCTGTAACGGTGGTAGCGATGGAGCCGCTGTGATATTTGTGAACGGTGGTAGCACACCGTACAGCTACAGCTGGAACACAACTCCCGTAAAGACTACACAGATCATCTATACGCTTGTAGCAGGTACATATGTATCGACCATAACCGATGCTCACGGCTGTAAGAAGATAGATACGATCGTTATTACACAGCCGGCACCGCTGCCTGCAATGGCTTCCAGCACAAATGTAAGCTGCTTTGGCGGCAACAATGGTACAGCGTCAGTAGTTGCCAGTGGCGGTACACTTCCGTACAACTATAGCTGGAACAGCACGCCTGTAAAAACAACTGCGAATGTATCCGGACTTACTGCCGGCACTTATACGGCTACCGTAACTGATGCTAAAGGCTGTATCAGCACAGCAACTGTGACAGTTACTCAGCCTAATTTGCTGGTGGCGACTGCTACTAAAACCAATGCAAGTTGTAATGGCTTTACCAATGGTTCGGCTACAGTGACCGTGACAGGTGGTACTACTCCTTACGTATATAGCTGGAACACCACGCCAGTGCAGACTACGACCACTGCTTCAAATCTTGGTGCAGGCACTTATACATTAACCGTTACCGACTCACAAAATTGCGTAGCGACCACAACTGCTACTGTTACCGAGCCAACGCCGCTGACTGCTGCGATCGCGAAAACTGATGTTAGCTGTTACCAGGGCAATAACGGTGTGGCTACTGTCACCGCGGCCGGTGGTACAGCACCTTATAACTATAGCTGGAACACAACTCCTGTTCAGTCTACAGCAACCGCTAATGGTCTGATTGCAGGTAACTATACCGCGACGGTTACAGATGCACAAGGTTGTATTACTTCAGTAAGTGTAACCATCACAGAGCCGCAGTTGCTGGTAGCCACCGCTACCAATACTAATGTAAGCTGTCATGGAGGAACTAATGGTACCGCACTGGTGGCCACTACCGGTGGTACTACTCCTTATAGCTACAGCTGGAATACCACTCCTGTAAAAACGACCGCGTTGGCCACTAACCTGGCTGCGGGTAAATATACAGCAACAGTTACCGATGCCAAAGGCTGTACTGATACAGCAACAGTTACTGTAACTGAACCTGCCGTGTTAAGTGTGACTACAGTGAAGACCAATGTAAGCTGTTTCAATGGCACAAATGGAACGGCCACGGCAACAGCTACAGGTGGCACCACGCCTTATTCATATAGCTGGAGTTCAAGCCCTGTACAAACTTCGGCCGGCGCTACAGGCTTGCCAGCCGGTACATATACTATTACTGTTACCGATGCCAACAATTGCGTAGCAACTGCTACTGCCATAATTACTCAGCCAACTCAGCTGACTGCTTCTGTTTCCAAAACAGACGTGAGCTGTTTTACTGGTAGCGATGGTACCGCAACTGTGACAGCAGGCGGTGGTACAGTTCCGTATACTTATAGCTGGAATACCACACCGGTTCAAACAACAACAACCGCCACTGGTTTAATAGCCGGTGTTTATACTGCTACTGTTACTGATGCGCAGGGTTGCGCCGCGACCGCAACTATTACGGTTACGCAGCCACCATTGCTCACTGCATCTGCAACGCATAATAACGTGAGCTGCTTCGGCGGCAACAATGGTACAGCTGCAGTTATTGCTGGCGGCGGTACTACACCTTATAGCTACAGCTGGAGTACAACACCGGTAAAGACCACGGCGATCGCCACTGGTCTGGTAGCAGGTGGTTATTCAATCACGGTGACGGATGCTAAGGGCTGTAAAGCCAAGGACACCGTAACCATAACGCAACCCCCTGCGCTGGTTGTATCCACTGCAAAATCAGACGTAAGCTGTTTTGGTGGAACAAATGGTGTTGCAACAGTTACAGCAACAGGTGGCGCAACGCCTTATACCTATAGCTGGAATTCAACACCAGTTCAGACTACAACCATGGCGACAGGCCTGGCAGCGGGTACTTATATAGTTACCGTTGCTGATGCAAACAATTGCGTAACCACCGCTACGGCTATAATAACCCAGCCTACCCAGCTTACAGCAACGGCTACAGCCAAAAACGTGAGCTGCTTCGGCCTCACTGATGCCTATGCGATCGTTGTAGGAGCGGGTGGTACTGCACCATATATCTATTCGTGGAATACAACACCCGTACAGATAAACGATACCGCCTTTAACCTGGCAGCGGGTACCTACCAAGCAACCGTGTCAGACTATTTAAGTTGTACCACGGTTGTCAGCGTTACCATCACGCAGCCTACGCAACTGGCACATACTATGGTGAAAACCGATGTGAGCTGCTTCGGCGGTAGCAATGGTACTGCTACAGTGACCCTGACCGGCGGCACAACGCCATATTCCTACAGCTGGAATACTAGTCCTGTGCAGACAACACCTAAGGCTTCCAACCTGATCATCGGTACCTATAAGGTGCAGCTGAAAGATGCTAATAATTGCCAGGACTCAGCATCGGTTGTTATCAACGAACCACCACTGCTTACGGCTACTACATCAAAAATAGACGAGCTCTGTTATAATGGTACTACTGCATTTGCCGTGGTGTATCCTGCGGGCGGTACACCTCCGTATGCTTACAACTGGAACGTAACACCGATCCAAACTACAGATACTGCGAAAAATCTCGCAGCGGGCGCTTACCAGGTGGCTGTGATAGATGCACATGGTTGTATAGTTACTGCTATCACTGATACGATCAAACAACCAAGGGCACTGTGGACGAAAATGACAGCAGATAAGATGACATGTTCTGGCGATAACAGTGGTTGGGCGACGGTTTACCCCAATGGCGGTATATACCCATATACCGTTCAATGGCATACTAACCCGGTACAAACAACATTTAAAGCCACTAAGCTTTCTGCAGGCATGCAATATGTTACGGTGACAGACAGCAATGGTTGCCAGATATCGGACAGCATTTCTATAGGAGAGTTCGTGTCGCCTGTTGTAACAACTGGCCCGGATGCAACGGTGTGTTTGGGTGATACAACTACTATTACTGCCAATGGTGCTAAAAAGTACTGGTGGTCACCGGGGCTTGGATTGTCTTGTACTTCATGCCAGTCGCCAGTGGCCAACCCGATTATTACAACCCAATATCGGGTAGTGGGAACTGATAGCAACCAGTGTACAGACACTACGTTCATAAATGTGGGAGTAATACAACATGCCGAGGTATCGGTTGGTTCGCCTATTGTTGACGTATGTATAGGTGACTCTGTAAGACTTAGTGCCCATGGTGGTGTTGCCTACAACTGGTATCCATCAACATCAGTTTCGGACAGTACGTTATCTAATCCAAGATCATATACCGACACGCCTACAGTGTACACGGTGGTGATCACAGAGAACGAATGTTTTAAAGACACCTTGACGCAGGCTGTAGTGCTCCATGAACGTCCAACGATCGATCTTGGCGCTGATACCCGCGGTATGCCTGGGGCGACTATACGCCTGGAGGCGAAAACGACCAATACGAACAGGATCAAGTGGGAGCCTGAAGTCGGCCTGGATTGCTATTTCTGTCATGATCCTGTGGCTACCCTTTCAAAATCTATTACCTATGTAGCGACAGCTATTTCCAGCGTCTGCGAAGTGAAAGACTCGATCAACATTCACGTAGGTTGCGACGAAGGATTGTTCTACATGCCTAATACGTTCACGCCAAACAATGATGGACAGAACGATCGCTTCTGGCCGATAGCAGTGGGTGTGAACAAGGTGGACAAATTCATGATATATAGCCGTTGGGGCGAGCTGGTATTCCAGGCGTACAACATCCCGACCAACGATCCTGCTTTTGGCTGGGATGGCCGTCACAAGCAAATGGATGTACAGCCGGATGCTTTCATCTACTACATGGAGACGAAGTGTGGCAACGGCGAGACCATATTTATTAAAGGTGACGTATCAGTTGTTCGATAAAAAATAATTTGACCCAAAAACAGTCGAAAATGAAAAAATATATTGTTGTGGCAGTGTTATCGCTGAGTGGTGTAAAGGCTTTAGCCCAGGATATTCACTTTTCACAGTTTTACGAAACATCTATTCTTCGCAATCCCGCACTCACGGGCATTTTTAGCGGAGATTATAAAGCTGGTGTCAACTACAGGCAACAGTGGAGTAATATCTCCGTGCCGTTCACAACCGTAATGGCTACGGCCGAAAGCCGTATACTGGTCAACCGCGACGTGGGTGACTACCTGAGCTATGGAGTGGCGGCGAGTTACGACAAAGCCGGGAGTATCAATTTCAAAAGCACCCAGATATATCCTGCTATCAACTTCAACAAAGCCATTGAAGATGACCATAACTCTTACCTCTCGGTAGGCTTTACCGCTGGCTATATACAACGTTCTGTCGATTTGACACGCGCCACCTATGCCAGCCAGTATTCTGGTACTGCCTACATACCGGGAAGCTCCAGCGGCGAGAATGTGAGCAGCACCGTTATTCGCAACTACGATCTTGGTAGTGGATTAAGCTTCAATAGTACTACGGGCCCCAATAACTCGCTTATTTATTATGTAGGTGTGGCTGGTTATCACATTACCAAACCCAAACATACCTTCAACGGTTCCGATAAGCTCGTTCGTCTCAATACCAAATGGACGGCCAACATGGGTTTCTCGTGGGCTATAAATGATGAATACGGGCTGACAGGACATTTAAATTACGTACGCCAGCTGCCATACCAGGAAACGATGTTTGGCGCTTTAGTCAACTGGAAAAGTGTTTTCCGATATACCGGCAAGCCTTTTGTGGCGTATGCAGGACTTTTTGTTCGCACAGGGGACGCGATCATCCCAACACTGAAAGTGGATTATGACAGGTATTATTTCGTAGCGTCGTACGATATAAATACATCAGGTCTGCGGCCAGCCAGTGAGGGTGCTGGCGGTATGGAGCTTTCTGTGTTTGTAAGGGGAGTGTGGCCTAAGACCAGGTATTATGAAACCCGTTGCCCTGCATTTGAGCAGATGCTGCCATCTACATTTAGCGATTATTAAAGATACCCACCGATGGGAGAGAGAAGAAAGAGAGCCGGCCGTCTGCCGGCTCTCTTAGTTTTATTGGCAGATACAGTACCGTTTCTATTGATGGTTTCCCATCCATTTTGTAGTTTTTCTGTGTCTTTAATTCTATGCTTACGATCAAACCTATCGAATCACTAACGAAAACTGAGCTAGACCAGCTGAGGTCTGTTATCCTTGAGTATGGCGATCACATGTACATCGACCTTGCACTTATTGCCGGAAAGCAGCGGTTTGCATATGAAATGCTTGATTTCCCGGGAGGACGGTATGTCAAGCCTGAAGGTGCGTTCTTCCTGGCTCTCTACGCAGGCCAGCCTGCAGGTTGCATCGGTGTCAAACGCTACGATGCAGAAAGCTGCGAAATGAAACGGATGTATGTAAAGCCAGAGTTTCGCAAATTGGGTATTGGGATAGAACTTTGCCGCGTAGCCATCGATGTCGCCAAAGATTATGGATATTCTTCGATGCTGCTGGACACCAATAAAGAAATGCCCGCTGCAATTTCTATTTACGACAAGTTCGGTTTCAAAGAAATACCTGCGTATTGCGAAAACGAGAATCCCAACCCGGTGTATTATCGCTACGACCTGTGCTAGACCTAAGCAGTCTATCTTATTTCTGAAATGATGTATGTCATTCTGTAGATTTGGCGCTCAAACTATCTTCTGATGAGCACACCATTTCTCGGTCTGAGGACCGTAGGTTATAAAAGTAACAGACCTTGCCAAAGCTAAAGCATGGTACACCGGCATACTGGGTATCGAACCTTATTTTGATCAACCTTTTTATGTCGGCTTCAACGTTGCAGGCTATGAACTGGGCTTGCAACCGGCAGAGATTGCCCCAGTTTATGGCGACAGCACAACCACCTATTGGGGCGTTGAAGACGTGCACGCTATGTACAAAAAGCTGGTGGACGCGGGCGCAACCTCTTTTGAAGAACCGATGGATGTAGGCGAGGGGATTGTGGTAGCTGCCGTGAGAGATCCATGGGGCAACCCGTTCGGGATCATTTACAATCCGCATTTCAAGCTATAAAAGAAAACGGGTGACTTAGTCACCCGTTTTCTTTTTAAAGGCCCGCATGCGAACATTAGTTATACACGTCTGTCTTTTCAACTCCTATAGTCAAGTTATCATTGCCATTAGCGGTTATGAGGATGTCATCCTCTATACGCACACCGCCAATATGCTTCCATTTGTTCACTTCATCCCAGTTGATCTCGTTGGCAAACTTGCTGCGCACGTTCTCGCTATCGAGCAGTGCGGAGATAAAATAGCAGCCAGGTTCTACCGTGATGAAATGACCTGCTTCCAATTCTATATCTACGCGCAGTCTTGCGCCTGCATACATTTTCGGGTTGATGTTTTCTTCCTGGCCCGCATCGCGCACGCGCAGACCTACCAGGTGACCCACGCCGTGCGGGAAGAATACTGAACTCACTTCTTTCTCCAGCAGCGTATCAAGGTTGCCTTTCAGTAGACCAAGACCCAACAGACCTTCAGTTGTTACCCGTGCAGCATGCAAATGCACGTCACGCCACATCACACCCCGTTTCGACATAGCGATGCATTCGGCGTGCGCCTTCAATACCAGCTGGTAAAGGTCTTTATGCTGTTGGGTTGGATTGTTGGTTGAGTGGTACATACGTGTAATGTCCACGCAGTAATCATATATCTCGGCACCGGCGTCTATAAGTACGTATTCTCCTTCGTTTACTTTTCTGTGTGTTGGTATGGCATGCAGGATAGCCGAGTTAGTACCTGCACCTACAATTGTTTCATACGGTACACCGTGCGCACCACGGGTGAGTATCTCGCCTTCGTAGGCCACCTGGATCTCGCGTTCAGTTACGCCCGGACGGATCACTTGTGCTATTTTCTCATAGCCATGCTTAGCTATTTCGGCCAGCTGCTGGAATAATCTTACTTCAGCAGCATCCTTTTTCCTGCGTTCCCTGTCTAGTGATGTGCGCAGCTCAAATGCCTTGCCTTCTACAGGCGCCAAAGCCTGGCCCAGTTTATAAACGTTCGAGAATTTATTGTTAGCAAGGAAGCTATCCAGTTCACTCCTTGACTGGCCCCTATCATTTACCAGCAGATCGTGACGATCGCCTTCCCATACAGCTTCGTCAGGGCCTATCTCTTTCTGGAATTCTACCCAGCCGGTGTTCTTATTGTATAGTACCACTTCGCTCTCGCGGCGGCGACCCGTCAGCCAGAAGTATGCCGGGTGCGTTAGAAATGGGTAGGTTTGATCCAATCCGCCTGGTTTCTGAATAGGTTCTCCAGAATACACCAGCACGGCTTCATCACCTGCCAGTTGTTCGTTCCATCTTGCCTCCAGTTTTTTGCGGCGGGCTTGTATATCGCTTGTAGTAAAGTACATGGTCTTGAATTTAGCGGAGCTAATATAAGGTAATTCCACACGCGTTCTACCGCATCCCTCCTTTTTCACCCTTTTGCGTGAAGGTGATAAGATATTAATTGTTGTATGTTTTGTCGTATATTTGTACTGTATTTCTGCCGATTGATTGAGTACGGATTGTAGATATCGCGGAGAGTTGAAGGGGAAATGTAATTCGCGGAGTGTCTTGCACAAGGCTTGTTGTCTTTATTTCCGCTTCAATCCAAACAGGCGACAAAAGCAACAACCGGCAACAAAAATTGGGACCTATGAAAACAGGTTATTCAATTCAAACCGCTCCAGGCTTGCAAAGTATTTCCGAACCAGCGCCGCTAGGCAACAATACCAGGGAAATCGTGACAAAAGCGGCAACAAAAGTTATCAATAAATGAATGAAAGTATAATGTGTGTCCCTGTTTCCAAATTTGACGGTCACAACTAGTACTATCTAAGGGCTTGGTTCATGTGGAAAAACCCTTAAGATTTTTACCCTTTACCTCGTGCAATTTCATTACCTTTGCACAATTTTGTTTTTTTATGCCTGCTACGCAACCTGTTAATAGTCCCGCCTGGCTGCTGTTGGAAGACGGTACGCTGTTCAAAGGAAAATCATTTGGAGCACAAGGAACCAGTGGAGGAGAGATATGTTTTAATACCGGTATGACTGGTTACCAGGAGGTATTTACAGACCCTTCGTACACAGGCCAGGTGCTGATCATGAACAACGCCTACGTGGGCAATTACGGGGTGAAGAAAGAGGACGTAGAAAGTGATTCCGTAAAGATCAAAGGCTTGATCTGCAAGAACATATCTCACCGTTACAGCCGCATGACGGCCGACGACGGGCTGGAAGAATACCTGCAGAAGAATAACATTGTAGCTATATATGATGTAGATACCCGCTCGCTGGTGCAGCACATCCGCGAGAAAGGGGCGATGAACTGCATCATCAGCACTGAGGTGTCTGACCTGGAAGGACTTAAAGGAGAACTTTCAAAGGTTCCCGATATGGCCGGCCTGGAGCTGAGCTCAGAGATCTCTACTAAAGAACCATATAACTACGGTAACCCTGATGCGAAACTCCGCATTGCCGTACTTGACTACGGTGTGAAGAAACACATCCTCGAATGCATGGCACAGCGCGGTGCATACCTCAAGGTATTCCCGGCTAAAACACCTTATACAACGCTTGAAGAGTTCAAGCCACACGGCATCTTCGTATCAAACGGTCCCGGCGATCCGGCTTCGATGGATTATGCGGTGAAAACCGTTAAAGACATCCTGGCATCCGGCAAGCCAATGTTCGGTATCTGCCTGGGTCACCAGCTGCTGGCCCGCGCTAACGACATCCCGACCTTTAAAATGCACCACGGTCACCGCGGTCTTAACCACCCGGTGAAAAACCTGATAACTGGCAGATCGGAGATCACCACCCAGAACCACGGTTTTGGTGTAGACCCTGAAGCTGCTAAGAATGCCGACCATATCGAGATCACTCACGTTAACCTGAACGACGGTTCTATCGAGGGTATCCGCGTAAAAGGCAAACCTGCTTTCTCGGTACAATACCACCCCGAGAGCACTCCTGGTCCGCACGATTCACGTTACCTGTTTGATGATTTCATCAAACTGATAGAAGAGAATATTTAAGCTGAAGAATCACTTTAAGTGATTGATTTAAAGCTGTATATTGTAGCTATTTCAAAACCTTAGTTAAAGCACGACTTTAAGCAATGAAGCAAGAAAAGATCCTGATAATGGGTGCCGGTGGGCAGATTGGTGTAGAGCTGGCAATGGCCCTGAGGAAGCTTTATGGAACCAATAATGTTATAGCTACAGATATACGTGAGGCACACCCGCTTTTGGATGGTGCCGGACCCTATTATACACTCGATGCGATGGATGCTAATGCCACGCTCGACCTGGTAAAGAAAGAAGGAATCACCCAAATATACCTGCTGGCAGCCCTGCTGTCGGCAACAGGGGAGAAAAACCCTAAGATGGCCTGGGACATCAACATGCGCAGCCTGCTGCAAGTGCTTGACCTGGGTGTGCAGGAGAAACTGACCAAGATATACTGGCCTAGCTCGATAGCTGTTTTTGGTCCAACTACCCCAAGAAGCGAGACCCCACAGAAGACGGTTGTTGAACCAAGGACTGTTTATGGTGTGAGCAAATATGCCGGCGAATTGTGGTGCCAGTACTACAACCAGCGCTGGGGATTGGACGTGCGTAGCATCCGCTACCCGGGTCTCATCAGCTGGAAATCTGAACCCGGCGGCGGCACAACTGATTATGCAGTAGATATTTATCACAAAGCACTTGAAGACGGAAAGTATACCTGCTTCCTGTCTGAGAATACTTACCTGCCCATGATGTATATGGATGACGCGATCCGCGGCACCATAGAACTGATGGAAGCACCGGTAGAACAAATGAAATCGCGCATGGCTTACAACCTGTCGGCCATGAGCTTCTCACCTAAAGAGATAGCAGCAGCTATCCAAAAACACATTCCTGATTTTACCATCGACTATGCACCCGACTTCCGCCAGGCAATTGCCGACGGCTGGCCGCAAAGCATAGATGATACAGCTGCCCGCCAGGATTGGGGTTGGAAGCATGAATTCGATCTCGACAAGATGACAGCTGACATGCTGATGCATCTGAAAGAGAAGAAAATGCTCGATGTGAAGCTGTAATCTGGCTTGGTTTAGCTATATCTTAGTGAAATGAAGCATAAGTTGTTGGGGCTGCTACAGCAGCTCTCAACGGAGAAATATGTAAAGTTCATTGCCTGGGCCATTGTGGTGTTTGTAGCCATAATGAGGCATTATGCTTTCCCTTTTTCGGAGCCTGCTTATGGAGATGAACCGCCTTATGTCAATGAGGTAGTATTTCTAGCCAGGAACGGAGCTTATTGGTCGCTTCAGCAGGGAACGTCGTTCTTATTCACCTCTTTGATATATCTCATCTCAAAGTTGCTAGCTGTTGGTTATTTGATGGGCGCGCGGATATTGTCGGTGGTCTTTTTCTTCCTATCAGCTTATGCGTTGTCGGTTTGCCTTTCCCTGTTCAGGGATATGCATTATACTGCCAGGTATTTTACGCTGACGACGTTTGCGGCATTCGGCAGTTTATGGATATGGAAAGCGTTACCTGACATGGGCTGTATGTTCTTTTTGCTGCTTGGCTTTCGTGCATTGTTTTCACAGCGCAGGTCGGCTCCGGCCATAGCAGCCATATTGGTCTTTTGTGCCGCGATAATTAAGCCTGTGGCCCTATTTGCCTTGCCAGGGATCGCGGCGGTGTTACTCTTTCGAAATCGGGCGACACAGGCAGCAACACCTCGTTTCGTAAAGGCTGTCTTATTTACGTTGATATTCACCGTTTGCTTTTCTGTTTACCATATACCAGGATACCAACGGTATAATCAACTAATGCTTGAAGACAAATGGCATAGTTACGTTGGTACTCAAAGATTCCAGGTAACGCCCACATGGCGGGAGTTCAATGTCTTTTTCGAGGCATACAAGCAGGTACATCACAAAGAGAATAAATGGGCACTTGCTTTTGAGGAAGTTGCTGAGTTTAAAAAAAGTCATCCACAGGTAGTTTTAGAATTGTCCTATTTGGAGTATGCTAAAACGCACACGATGATATGGTGGAGCAATATTGCAGAGCGATTGTTCCTGGAAATTCCTTTTATGGTGGAAGAGGGCTTTTTCTTTTTCAAGTTCACCTCCATTAATAATTATGTCGGCAATTTGGTTGCTATTGAAATTATAGCTGCACTACTGTTTGCTGCTATAATGTGGTCTGAGCGTTCCTTTATCCGGAAGAACATTTTGTTGTTTGCACCTCCGGCTATTTATACCATCATTTTAACGGTGTACCTGATTCCGCAACTGGAGGGTAACTGGTTTGTTTGGGTTTTGCCGTTTCTGGCCTTGCCTATTGCTCGGGCATTATGCAGGCGGGTGAATATTCTACTGCTGTTTGCATTGCAGACAGGTTATTTAGTAATGACTTACGGGGCTTAAGCTATGGGATCAAAAAAGAAGCTTGTTGTATTATCAGGTGCTGGTGTTAGTGCCGAAAGCGGGCTCAGAACTTTCAGGGACAGTGATGGTCTCTGGGAGGGGTATAATATTGAGGACGTAGCCACACCACGTGCATGGCGTCGTGATCCGCAGCTGGTGCTCGACTTCTACAACATGCGTCGCGCTAATGTGCGGGATGCACAACCCAATGCTGCACATAGGGTATTGGCCGAGCTGGAAGAGCATTTCGACGTACACATAGTTACTCAGAATATTGACGACTTGCACGAACGCGCTGGTTCTACCAAAGTGCTGCACCTGCATGGCGAGATATTCAAGATGCGCAGTGAACGGAATGAAGCGCTCGTTTATCCTATCCGTGAAGATATCAAACTAGGTGACCTTGCCGACGATGGAGCGCAGCTACGACCACATATTGTTTGGTTCGAAGAGCCGGTGCCAATGATAGACAATGCCATTCCCATTATGCACGAGGCTGATGTCTTCGTGCTGGTAGGCACATCACTGGCTGTATATCCCGCAGCGGGGTTGGTTGATTATGTGAAGCCTGAAGTAAACAAGTACGTGCTGGACAAGAACATTCCACCTGTCAGCAGGTACCGGAACATTATTCCCATCGAGAAACCGGCGACTGAGGGTGCTGCTGAGCTGAAAAGAATCTTGCTCGAAAGTTTGTAGTGGCCCTATTACTGCCGGCCAGCTTACGCGCTAGCAGGTACATCAATGCTGGCATTAGCTGGTGCATCAGCCTGCTCTGCGAGGTGAATAGATGCCATTCAAGATCATTAGTGGTTACTACATATACCATCAGGTATACGCCCATGCAGGCCAGGATCATTAGTACTTGTTTATCGGGAGCGGTGCGTCGCCAGGCGCAGAAAGCCAGGTAGATCACCACTGCCCATTTCAGCACCGTGAAATGTTTGAGGTTGTCCGCAAAATAATTCCAGACGATCTGGTAGCGTTTGGGGTCGACCAGGTAGCCGTATACTTTGCTGTTGTGCTGTTGTACCAGGTCGTTGGGTGGGGCATACAGGCCTTTAAATACAGCCCATGTGATAATTGGCACTGCTATTCCTGTCAACGTGTATTTGATCCTGTACCGGCCCAGCAGCTCCCGCCAGTGAAACAGTATAAAGATCCCTGCAAGTATAACACCTTCATTCTTTGTCCAGATAGACAGGCCCAGAAACGCGCCGGTCAATACCAGCATTCTTTTGTCCTCCTGGTGATGGTTGATGCACACCAGCGAACATAGAAAGTAGAAGGCGAGCAACGTATCAGCCAACTGATAGGTGCCCTGCATCAGGTAAAACTCATTTGTAACGAACAGCAGCAGCGTTATGCCAGCTACCAGCAGACTGTTCTTACGCAGCTCAGTGAAAACGAGCATCGGTATGCACAGCGTGATGAGTAGGGCCACCGCGAATGGAACCAAATGATTGAACTGTCCTAATAATCTACTAAAGAAAGCTACAGTCGCCGGCAGCGCAAGGGGATAGTCCGGGTGCGAGAACTTTGTATTGAGTAGCATGTTCTGCCAGTGGTCAGGATTAGCCAGGTACTTCGCATTCAGGTTCCAAATGGCCCAGGCATCCCATACACCGTGCTTTTGTGCTATGTCCAGCGCTTCGTTGACGAAGATGAATGCTCCGGCTATCAGCACATAGGTGCTCATTTTGCTGAAATGCTCTTGTTCAGTAAATGGAGTAGCACATATCCACCGGCAAAGAAAAAACAATGCAGCGGCAGTAGCCAGCGCAGTCACAATGAAAGGCATATGAACTATCAGCATCAGGAAATAAATAATGCTGATGCAACCAATACCAGCACCAATGGAAATGATATACCTGCTGCTCTGTTGCATTAATGGGCTATGCTGAGTGAATAGTGGTAAATAGAATCGGTGTATTGCCAGAACGGTTTGCGTGAACTTTCAATATTCGAAAGGGCGCTGTCGCCGTTGTTGGCTTTGTATCGTATGATGAGCATCGTATCGTATCTGGCGTTTGGGTCCAGGTAAGCCGGAACTATCGCATACCTCGCCCATGACAGCAATTCTGATTTCGAGGGTTCGCCTTTGAATGAAATACGGCTGCCTTGTGGCAAAAGGTTTTGCGCTTCGGCTAGTGATTTACCTATCTTATCCAATTCGTCTGGCTGCCTGGTTTTGTAGGCGTGAAGCGCCGTACCAGCCGCAATTGCGGCAGTCATGACGATGAGCACTACGTGGCTTTTCATGCCCGAAAAGTAAGGAATAAATATCCAGTTCAGAAAACCGCTGGTATCTTAGCGCGATTTCTGCTTTAATTCATACAAATATGGCCGAAATAGTATTTTTGGTCCAGTTTCATTTTTATGTCTTCTGATAAACCTTTTCTGCGGTATGCGTTACTTTTCTTATTTATATGGATGTTGGGAAACTTCTTTCCTGGATCTTATAATGTAGATACCTGGAACCAGTACTTTGAAGCGCAGAACAACAAGTATAACGACTGGCATTCGCCATGGGTTGCCTATATATGGCATCACTTACTAAACCTGACAGATAGGTTTTTCAGTATGTACATTTTCCAAATGTTGTGGTATTTTCTTTTCTTCTATTGCCTCCTGAAAAATGTCACTAATAAACTGACTATCCTCGCTGGCCTGGTCAGTTCTCTGGTCCTGGTTTTTACAGCTCAGTACTTGATGAAAGATACCCACATAGCGCTTGCGTGGGGTACGGCTGCGGTTATTATGGCCAACGGCTCCATCAAGCAAAAAAAGTCCGGAAGTATTTTAGTGTTCTTGCTCATTACTTATGGTTTTTTTATCAGACCAAACGCAATACCTGCGATACTTCCGTTATTATACGTTTGGGTGGAATGGTATTTTGCAAAGCATCAGTCAAGAGTTCGTAAGCTGGCCGTCGCCTCAGTGCTGACGTTGACCCTACCGGCAGCCTACTATTTTGCCACGTATAATGTGCTCAAGACCGAGCGCGCATTCCCGGAGTACAAGCTGAGACTTCTCGATGTCATTGGTATTTCAAAAAACAGTGGCCAAAACTACATGCCGCAGTGTGTTACTTCATTTGCTGGGTACAACCAGCAAAAGATCGATAGTATGTATTCTCCGGCAACGATAGATCATATTTACTGGCCTGCCGACAATGTGCTGATGCTACCTGAACCCACCCGTGAGATCAATGATTGTGTCGGGGTTGCATGGAAAACAGCGGTTAAAGCCCATCCCGGCCTTTATCTCAAAAACAGGTTCAAAGGGTTCCTGTACTATCTGAAATTGAAAAGACGGTACGAATCGCAAGAGTACTGGAATACCCCGGTATATGTTGTTAAGAATAACTACATACCTATCGACGATAGTCACACCTACGTCACCAAAAAATTATTGGGAATGTGGAATAAGCTGGATAAGATCAGGCTGTATGACCCGTGGTTATGGCTCCTGGCAAACAGTGTGCTGATGGTGGTTTTTATGGTCAGGTATTCCCGTGGAAAATTTTACCTGCACAAGATCATGGCCCTTACACAACTATCTGCTATTGCATTTATGCTTGGAATGCTGCCGGTATATCAATTAGACCTCGACTTCAGGTACAATTACTGGAATGTGTACGCTTTTGCAATTGGATGTATCTACCTTTTCAGGGATACAATATTTAAAAAGCAAAAACAAGAACGACCGCAAATTTAGTTGGCTTCTTCCAGGTTGAAGAGGCTGTCCACGAATTCAGCTTTGTTGAAGATCTGCAGGTCTTCCATTCTTTCACCTACGCCTATATACTTAACAGGTATTTTGAACTGGTTGGCTATAGCCAGTACAACGCCGCCTTTGGCCGTGCCGTCAAGTTTAGTTATGGCCAGTGCTGTTACATCAGTAGCTGCAGTAAAATGTTTGGCTTGCTCAAGAGCATTTTGACCTGTGCTACCATCCAGTACAAGAATTACTTCATGTGGAGCATCGGGTATCTTCTTAGCTATTACACGACGTATCTTACTCAGCTCCTCCATCAGGTGGCTCTTGTTGTGCAGACGGCCCGCCGTGTCTATGATCACTACATCGCTATTCCTGGCTATTGCACTTTCCACCGCATCGTATGCTACTGAGCTTGGGTCGCTGCCCATGTCTTTCTTTACTATGGGCACGCCTACGCGATCGCTCCATATCGTCAGCTGGTCAACAGCTGCAGCTCTGAAGGTATCGGCCGCGCCAAGTAATACAGATTTGCCGTTCTTCTTATAATTATGCGCCAGCTTACCAATGGTCGTTGTTTTACCAACACCGTTCACGCCGACCACCAGTACCACATACGGCTTTTTGCCAGCAGGTATATCAAATCTTTCAAACTCGCTCGACGGACTTTCGGTAAGGATCGCCATGATCTCTTCCTGCAGTATGCGGTTGAGTTGTGAGGTGCCCAGGTATTTGTCCTTTGCTACACGGTCTTCAATGTTCTTAATAATGGCGATAGTAGTATCGATTCCAACGTCCGCACTCACTAATGCTTCTTCCAGTTGGTCCAGTACTTCTTCGTCTACAGTGTCTTTACCCGCAATGGCTTTCGTGATCTTCGAAAAGAAGCCTTCTTTCGTCTTTTTCAGTCCTTCGTCAAGGGCTTCTTTTTGCTCCTGCTGCTCTTTATTGCGTTTAAATAACTTATCAAATAATCCCATAGGTTAAAGGCTGTTTGGGGTAATCAGGGTGCGAAAATAGGTTTTTGTTCAGATATGAACGCTATTCTGCATCAGGTACATTGTCTATAGAGTAATAGACCGACAATCTTAGCTCTTTTTAGTAATAAAAATAAAGGCCGGAGCGATCCGGCCTTTATTACTATTTATTCAGTTTTTTCTTCAGATTTTCATCCAGTGCATCCAGGAATTCTTCGGTGTACAGGTAGTCTCTACCATGCTCCACTTTATTGCCGTGCACGCAAACTGCAAGGTCTTTGGTCATCTTGCCGCTTTCCACTGTTTCGATACAAACGTCTTCCAGTGCCTGGCAGAAGTCGATCAGTTCCTGGTTGCCATCCAGCTTACCGCGGAAGGCCAGGCCGCGTGTCCAAGCGAAGATAGACGCGATCGGGTTAGTAGATGTAGGACGACCTTTTTGGTGCTCGCGGTAGTGGCGGGTAACGGTACCGTGTGCTGCTTCGGCTTCCATGGTTTTACCATCAGGGGTGATCAGTACAGAGGTCATCAGGCCCAGTGAACCGAAACCTTGTGCTACTGTATCGCTTTGTACGTCGCCATCGTAGTTCTTACAAGCCCATACGAAGTTGCCGTTCCATTTCAGCGCGCTCGCTACCATGTCATCTATCAGGCGGTGTTCGTACACCAGGTTGTTTTTATCGAAATCAGCTTTGAATTCGTTTTGATAAACCTCCTCAAAGATGTCTTTGAAACGGCCATCGTATTTCTTCAGAATGGTGTTCTTGCTCGACAGGTACAGAGGCCATTTCTTTTGCAGCGCCATGTTGAAGCAGGCACGGGCAAAACCACGGATAGACTCGTCTGTGTTGTACATAGCCAGAGCTACGCCGTCGCCTTTGAAGTTGTACACTTCATGCTCGATCACTTCGCCGTTCTCGCCTTCAAATTTGATGGTGAGCTTACCTTTTCCTTTTGTTACGAAATCGGTAGCACGGTACTGGTCGCCGAAAGCGTGGCGGCCTACGATGATAGGCGCATCCCAGTTGGTAACCAGGCGTGGAATATTGTTGATAACGATCGGCTCACGGAATACTGTACCGTCAAGAATGTTACGGATAGTCCCGTTAGGGCTCTTCCACATTTGTTTCAGGTTGAACTCTTTTACACGAGCTTCATCAGGAGTGATGGTGGCGCATTTGATACCTACACCATATTCTTTGATCGCGTTAGCAGCGTCAACAGTCACCTGGTCGTTGGTTTGATCGCGGTACTCAACACCCAGATCGTAATATTTAATGTCGACTTCTATATAAGGAAGGATCAGTTTGTCTTTAATGAATTTCCAGATGATACGTGTCATCTCATCACCATCCAGTTCAACAACCGGATTTGCAACTTTGATCTTAGCCATGTGTAGTTTGGTTAATTGTGTTTTTTAAGCGGGGTCAAAAATAATAAAAGCTCGAACTTCTTAAAGGAAATTAAAATTGGCCTTCAGGCGGTTATGTGGATAAAGCCGGGGTTATCCACGCTCAAGAGGTGTGCCAAACTTATTGCTGAGCTCTATCTCATTAAATATCAAGCTGTTTTCTATGTTTTCAAATTTTAAGGTGATATTTAGTTTTTTCTTAATGAATTTCAAGTTAAATTAGGGGTAACAAAATTTTTTCGAACATGAGTGTAGACAAAGCAGCAGCTAGCAAGCAGTACGTACGGGACCTTGCAAATTCTCTTTCTAAGCACGGTTCAAAAAGAACTGTGGACCAACTTGCCGGTTATCTGAACAGGCGAGGGTTATTTTCTACTCATGGTAAGCCTTATGATGGTTTACGAGGAACCTATACTTTAGTACGCGCTACTTACCAGTGGCTTAAAAAACAGGGATTATCTACCGAAGCCGACAGGGTAGCTAGTTCCTTTATAAAGCCTGACGGTACGGTTGCACTTCACTTGCATTGACAAGTTCATTCATTTTAGTCTTTTTTTATAATACACGCTTCTTCACGGGAGCGTGTATTTGTTTTTCATGGATGGTAAAGGCATTTTGAGAAATTTGCAGAAAAGTTGTATATTTGTATGGTTAGAAGAAGCTGTTGGAGTGGATTGGTAAGAGTGAAGAGAGAAAGGAAAATTTTGAAATATTTCCCAATCGACAACAGCTGAGCTGAGCGGACTTGTTGCCACCTTTAAAATGACCTCAATTCGGCAACAAACGGCAACAAATTTGTGCTGCTGGGTTAATCTATGAAATGTTTTAGACTGCCCTAATGACAACTGTTATTTTTCCCTCTTCATTTTACATTCTACCTTTATCCCGTGACGATACGCCTGCAGCGATATATAGCCATTCTTTCGGTAGTGCTTTTCCTGGCTAAACTGCTGGCCTGGTACCTTACCAATTCAGTAACTATTCTTACAGATGCGCTGGAAAGTACAGTGAATGTCATTGCCGGTTTTATTGGCCTCTACAGCGTCACACTGGCCGCTAAACCGCGGGATATGGATCATCCCTACGGACATGGCAAGATAGAGTTTGTATCGGCGGCTGTTGAAGGCTCGCTCATCTTCATTGCCGGGCTTATGATCATCTACCAGGCCATCGGGCAGATGATACATCCCAAACCTCTTCAAAAGCTGGACATTGGTATCTACCTGACGGCTGCTACAGGTGTGGTAAACTTCCTGGTGGGCACATATGCTGTGTCTGTTGGAAAACAGAACCGGTCTTTGACCGTAGAGGCAGCGGGTAATCATTTGCGTACCGATGCTTATTCTACATTAGGTATAGTGATCGGTCTTGCACTCCTCCTGTTTACCGGCTGGCAATGGTTGGATAGTGCTGTAGCGGTGGGCTTTGCTATTATGATATTGGTGACCGGTTATAGACTTATGCGCAGGTCGATGGCGGGTATTATGGATGAAGCTGACTCAGCCTTGCTGCAGCAAGTAGTTAAAGTAATGCAGGAAAACCGCAAAGCCCAATGGATAGATCTGCACAATCTGCGTGTTATACTGTATGGTGATGTGATGCACATTGATGCACACATGACGCTGCCCTGGTACCACCAGGTGACAGATGCCGAGCGTGAGATACATGCAGTAGAAGAACTGATACAGACAACATTCGGCAACAGGGTGGAGGTATTCATTCATATAGACGCCTGCATGCCTTATCAGTGCAAACTATGTGCAGTGCCTGAATGTCCACATCGCCATCATGGTTTAGAAAAGCCACTAGTGTGGACGGTTGATAATGTATTGGTGGATTCAAAACACGGGAAAGACACAGCCTAAAGCATACCGCCGTTCTTTTCACGTTCATAGCCTTCATCTACCAGCCAGTGACGACTGTCGGCCGCGGCAGTGGCAAGTTGGTCACAACGGTTGTTCCATGGATTGTCGGCATGGCCTTTTACCCATACGAATTTGATGCGGTGGCGTTTGTAGTATAGGAGAAACTCCTTCCAAAGGTCCGGATTCTTTTTATCCTTAAAGCCTTTCTTTACCCAGTCGAATACCCAGCCTTTTTCTACCGAATTGACCACGTAACTCGAATCACTGTATATGACAATGTCAAGCCCATCTCTTGATAAAGCTTTCAACCCTTCAACAACGGCCATTAGCTCCATGCGGTTGTTGGTGGTCAGTCTAAAACCTTGCGACAGTTCTTTGATCTTGCCTGCCCAGTTCAGTACTACGCCATATCCCCCCGGACCCGGGTTGCCGCGTGCAGCCCCATCAGTATAAATTATCAGTTGTGTCGACATGAATAGTATGAACTGGCGTATCTTAGCCGCCAAAAATATAGCGTTGGGCGCCAAAATAAAAGTTGCAGCAGTAAGTTATTTGAATACAAAGCCTTTGTTGTATGGTATAGAGCGGAGTTCGGTGATGGATGATATTGAGTTGGTGTCTGACTATCCCGCCAAAATAGCAAAGAGCCTGCAGGATGGCGACGTTGATGTGGCCTTGCTTCCGGTAGCGGTAATACCCCAGATCACGAATGCACACATCATATGCGACTACGGTATAGCAGCAGATGGCAACGTAGCCTCGGTAGCAATATTCAGCCAGGTGCCGATGGAAGAGATACAAACAGTGTATCTCGACTATCAATCACGTACCTCGGTGAGGTTGGCCCAGCTACTGTTAGAAAAGTATTGGAAAAGGCAGGTAGAGTTCAAACCGGCAACGGAGAATTACATCGACTATATCAACGGAACCACAGCTGGTGTCATCATTGGTGACAGGGCACTGAAGCAGCTGACCAATTTTGAATACATCTACGATCTCGCCACCGGGTGGAAAGAATATACAGGATTACCATTCGTATTTGCTGCCTGGGTAGCTAATAAGGAGTTGCCGCAGGATTTTATAGACCGGTTTAACGAGGCAAATGCTGTAGGATTGGCGCATATTGACGACATAGTGGCCGAAATACCGTTCCCATATTACGACTTGCATAAATACTATACGGAGAATATCCACTATCGCCTGGATGGACGTAAGAGGGAAGGGCTGGAGGAATTCCTGTCCCTTATTCGATAGGGTAATATGCGTATAGCCTGCGTAAATAGTGAAAGCGCTAAAGGCTTTCTATCTTTGTAACTTATACCGATACTATGCAAAAAAGCATAACACTGGTTGAATGTCCCCGCGACGCAATGCAAGGCTGGAAACAGTTCATTCCAACCGAACAAAAGGTCGCTTATCTCAATGCATTGCTGCGCGTTGGTTTCGACGTGCTCGACTTTGGCTCTTTTGTATCACCCAAAGCCATACCGCAAATGGCGGATACCAAAGAGGTACTTCCACAGCTAAAGCTGAATGATAAGACTAAATTACTTGCCATCATCGCTAATACCCGCGGCGCTGAGGAAGCAGCTGTTTATGATGAGATAACATATCTGGGATTTCCATTCTCTATCTCTGAAACCTTCCAACTTCGGAACACCAACAAAACCATTGCTGAATCTTTAACCCAGGTAGAAGAGATACAAAACCTTTGTGTAAAGAATGGCAAGGAACTGGTGGTGTATATATCCATGGGATTCGGTAATCCTTATGGCGATGATTATAGTGCTGAAGTGGCCATCAAATGGGTTGGCCAACTGGCGCAGCTAGGTATCAAAACCATCGCGATGGCGGATACTGTAGGTGTGGCAAAGCCCGATACGATAGAATATATCTTCAAACACTTGGTGCCTGAATTCAGCGACGTCAATATAGGTGCGCATTTTCATTCTACCGCACGTACGTGGGAAGAGAAGATTCAAACAGCTTACGATAACAATTGTCTTCGGTTTGACAGCGCAATGAAAGGTATTGGTGGTTGCCCGATGGCAGACGATGAACTGGTAGGTAATATTGCTACCGAGAACATCGTGAACTGGGCTGAACGAAACAACATCCCTTTAAGCCTTGACATGCAGGCCTTTAACGAAGCTCTGCTCATGGCGGCCAAAGTCTTTATTAAGTAATAGCTACATTTACATCCTTATAGTTTTCTATGTCTACACATGGCGAAATAAAACGCGTAACCACTAACACGCTTCAGGGTATGAAGCAACGTGGCGAGAAGATCAGCATGCTTACTGCATACGACTTTTCTATGGCGCGGATATTTGATGACGCAGGTATCGATGTGCTGCTGGTAGGTGACTCAGCCTCTAACGTAATGGCCGGTCACGAGACCACACTTCCTATTACGCTCGACCAGATGATCTACCATGCGCAAAGCGTGGTGCGTGGTGCGGGCCGCAGTCTCATTATTGTCGACATGCCTTTTGGTAGTTACCAGGGCAATAGCAAGGAAGCGCTGAATTCTTCTATTCGTATTATGAAGGAGTCAGGTGCACATGCCATTAAGTTAGAAGGCGGTGAGGAAGTAGTAGAATCTATCAAACGTATTGTGAGCGCAGGTGTACCCGTTATGGGCCACCTGGGTCTGACACCGCAGTCTATTTATAAGTTCGGTACTTATACGGTACGTGCTAAAGAAGAAGCCGAAGCTGAGAAACTGGTAGAGAACGCACGCTTGTTACAGGAAGCCGGTTGTTTCGCCATTGTTCTTGAGAAAATACCCGCGACCTTAGGTAAGCGCGTAGCTGAAGAGCTGAAGATACCTGTGATAGGTATAGGCGCTGGCAAACATGTAGACGGACAGGTGCTGGTAATGCACGATATGCTGGGCATCACCAAGGACTTTTCACCCCGTTTCCTGCGCCGCTATTTGAATTTGTACGACGATATCAAGTCAGCTACAGCTAATTACATTAGCGATATAAAGAGCAAAGACTTTCCTAACGACCAGGAACAATACTAGGCTATGGTAAACGAAGCTGTCTGGAAAGAGATAACAGCCGAACTAAAGGAGAAGAACATTACACTGGTTGCAGTTTCTAAGACCAAACCGGTATCTGATATACAAGATTTGTATAACCTCGGTCAGCGCGACTTTGGTGAGAATTATGTGCAGGAACTGGTGGAAAAACAACCGCAATTACCTGCTGATGTTCAATGGCATTATATAGGCCACCTGCAGTCGAATAAGGTAAAATACATTGCCCCTTTTGTTCATCTCATTCATGCTGTTGATAGCTTTAAACTCTTACTTGAGATCAATAAGCAGGCAGCTAAGAACGATCGCGTAATTGATGTCCTGCTTCAAATGCATGTCGCCGAAGAGGAAACCAAATTCGGTTTGGATGAGAAAGAGCTTATAGAATTACTTGAATACTACACCGCGCAGAAAGACCAGCTCTCAAGCATCCGTGTCTGCGGACTGATGGGGATGGCAACTAATACCGAAGATGAATCTGTCGTACGATTGGAATACAAACGACTGCACAATACTTTCAATCACTTGAAGGACGTGTATTTCATCAACCAGCCGCAATTTAATACCTGCTCCATTGGCATGAGTAGTGATTATAAAATCGCGATGGAAGAGGGTAGCACCATGGTGCGCATTGGTAGTCTGCTGTTTGGCGCAAGACAATACAATTAGCCTTTCATTTCTGTGCTAACCATAGGCGTTGTTACACTACGCATTTGCAGCCATTTGAAGCCCAGTGCTGTGCCGATACCGATCGCGCCAATGATCCACCACAAGGCGTTGAAGCCCGCATGTTCTGCTATTTGTGCGCCGGTTGCAGGTCCTAACACTTGAGCCGTTGCCCATGCGATGGTGTATAACCCCGCGTACTGTCCACGATTGTGGTTCGACGCACGGCTGATCCAATACGAATTCATAAAGGGCATGGAGAATATCTCGCCCATAGTACATAGCAGCATCGATGATATGGCTAGCAGTTCAGCACCGGGCAGAATATTGAAGACCAGGAATGAAGCCGACAGCAGCATAGTCCCACGGGTTATGTAATGCAGGTTGCTGCGCTTACCCTCCAGGTTGTGTACCAGCACCATCTCAAACAGCGCAATGAGTATACCATTCGCTGCCATTACGATGCCAATGTAGCTCTCAGGCAGGTGCAGTTCCTTCTTATAGAATACTGGCATGGTACTGAACAGCTGGAAGAAGCAGTAAGCGTACAGCATTGTAAGGACTATAAAAGTCAGGTAAGCCTTATCCTTATAGGCAGATTGGACATCTGCCAACTTTACCGTTGGTGCATGGGCCGAAGCCTTATTCTTGGACGGTGCGAGGAAAAACCACAGTAGCAGTGCCGCCCCAATATTGGTAAAGCCGTCTATCCAGAACAGCAGCTCATAGCTCTTACCTGCTATAAAGCCACCCAGTGCTCCACCTACGGCCCAACCCAGGTTTATTGAAAGCCTGTTCAGAGAATAAGACCTCGTTCGGTTCTCCTCTTTGCTATAATGTGCAATAGCTGCAGCATTGGCCGGACGAAAAGACTCGTTGACGATACTTAGCAGGAACGTGGTAATGCAAATAGCTGAATAGCTATGCATCTGCCCCAGCAGCAAGAACATCAACCCACCGCCCAGCAGCGTAAACATCTGTATATAATAGAACCCGATCTTATCTGTAAGCTTGCCGCCAATGAAACCTCCGCATATCGATCCTACCCCCCAGATAGCGATTACCCAGCCCGCATCGCCAATGGTAAAGCCCAGGCTTTGCGTCAAGTACAGCGACATAAATGGAAAAACCATAGTGCCGCTACGGTTCACCAGCATTACAATACAAAGAAGCCAGGTAGATGGAGAAAGGCCGGAATATGCGTTTTTATATAGGTCGAGGACACGTTTCATGTGGTGCTGTAAAAGTAGAGCAAAGCCACATGCCGAAAAAATTAAAGATCGCCCGGTCTATTTGTAGTCCTCTATACTGATGTGTTCCTTACAGAAATAGTACTCCCTAACATCGTTCGAAGCCACAATAACCAGGCGGTTTTGCGCATAGGTTTCTATCCAGCTGCGGTATTGATCAACACCTTGTTGATCCAGGTTAGAGCAGGGCTCATCTAACAGCAGGAGTGGAGTATCGGCGAAAATAGCTTGTGCCAGTTTTACACGCTGCTTCATGCCGGACGAGTAATCACCAATTGGCTTATCGGCAGCTTGTTTTAACCCGGTGATCTCAATGATCTCTTTAACTGATAGATTATTCAGCGCTTTCTTAAAGCTGAAATGAAAGTCAAGAAACTCGGTCAGGGTAAGTTCTTCAACAATATCCATTCCGGGCGCGCAAAAGCTGACATATTCGAACAGCTTATTCTGCTCCAGTACTTTGCCGTTGTTAAGATGCTGTATTTTGCCTTTGGACGCTGCCTGCATACCTGCTATAATGCGCAACAGGGTAGACTTACCGCTTCCGTTGGGGCCAAGTATCGCATAAGCGCCGGGAGCCGCAAATTCGTGGCTGACCTCTTTAAAGATCCAGTGCCGTTGAAAACGTTTGCTTATGTGTTCAAGCGAGATCTTCATTGAGCCTGCGGGAATAGCCCTTCATGATACCGCGACCAGTTTCACGGATGAATGCAATGATCTCATCGCGCTCGTCAGATACCGGTGTTTCGGTTTCAATAATGGCCAGCGCTTTGGAGATATTGTAACCGCGAACGAAGAGTATGCGGTAGATATCGAGGATGTGGTTGATCTTATCTATGGAGTAGCCACGACGTTTCAGGCCGACAGAGTTTACACCTACATACGACAATGGTTCGCGTGCTGCTTTTACGTAGGGAGGCACGTCTTTACGTACAAGTGAACCTCCGGTTACAAAAGCATGTGAACCTATGCGTACAAATTGTTGTACAGCGGTCAGACCTGCAAGTACCACGTTATCGCCAACAGTGATATGGCCTGCAAGTGTAGTGTTGTTAGAGAATATGCAATGATTGCCTATTTCGCAATCGTGCGCTATATGCGAATAAGCCATGATCAGGCAGTTGTTGCCTATCTGGGTCTTATTCCTGTCTACCGTACCGCGGTTAATGGTAACGCATTCGCGGATGGTAGTGTTATCTCCAATTATGGTCAGCGTTTCCTCGCCTTTATACTTCAGGTCTTGAGGAATAGCTGAGATCACCGAGCTCGGAAAAATGCGACAGTTCTTACCGATGCGTGCACCTTCCATGATCGTTACATTCGACCCGATCCATGACCCTTCGCCGATCTCCACGTTCTTATGAATAGTCGTGAACGGATCGATCTTTACATTAGGGCCTATTTTAGCGTCGGGGTGTATGTATGTAAGAGGATGGATCATTTTTTGTCTTTTCGAACGATTTGCGCAACCAGTTCTGCTTCGGTCACAAGTTTATTGCCCACATACACGGTTCCCCTCATTTCGCAGATACCACGGCGGATAGGATTCAGTAATTCAAGTTTCAGTATCAGGGTGTCACCCGGCATTACTTTTTGCTTGAAACGTACTTTGTCTATTTTGATGAAATAGGTGTCATAGTTCTCAGGATCGCTATAGTTGTTCAGCGCCAGGATACCACCTGTTTGTGCCAACGCCTCTATCTGCAGTACGCCCGGCATTACAGGGTTGCCCGGGAAGTGGCCCTGGAAGAAGTGTTCATTGAAGGTGACGTTCTTGATACCTACTACATGGTTATCGCTCAGCTCGATGATCTTATCTACCAGCAAGAACGGGAACTTGTGCGGCAGCGACTTTTCGATATGCGTGATATCGTAAATAGCTTGCTGGTTCGGATCGTAGTGCGGTATATCAGAAAGATGCTTGTTCTTTTTGATGTATTGCTTGATCTTTTTAGCGAACTCAACGTTTGACGCATGACCAGGCCTGCTCGCGATGATATGCGCCTTTATTGGATGGCCTACAAGTGCCAGATCGCCCACAACATCCAATAGTTTATGCCTTGCAGGCTCATTGGTGAAGTGCAGTTGTACATTATTCAGAATGCCTTCCTGCTTTACTTCTATTTTTTGTTTATTGAAGACTTTAGCAAGCCTGTTTAGTTCGTCTTGTTCTACTACTTTATCAACCACCACAATGGCGTTGCTCAGGTCACCGCCTTTGATCAGGTTATTGTCCAGCAGGTATTCCAGCTCGTGCAGGAAGCAGAATGTACGACAAGGACCTATTTCATCCTTGAATTCCATTATATGCTTCAGCGTTGCGTGCTGTGTGCCCAGTACCGGTGAGTTGAAATCAATAAGAGTAGTTATCTGGTAGTCGCTAGATGGAACTGCCAGCATGTCTACATTCTTAACCGGATCGTAGTAGTGGATATTAGTGTCAATAGTATAGACGATACGTTTTGCATCCTGCTCCTGTACACCTACACTTTCTATAGCTTCGATGATCTGTTTGGCGCTGCCATCCAGAATGGGCACTTCAGCACCATCCAGTTCGATCAGGATATTATCGATACCCATGCCCACCATAGCAGCCAGGGTATGCTCCACAGTGCTCACACGTGCGCCATTATATTCCAGCGTAGTACCGCGAGATGTGTCTACAACGTAGTCTACATCTGCTTTAATAATAGGCTTCTCAGGAAGGTCTACACGTTGAAAACGGATGCCAAAACCAGGGTTAGCCGGTTTCAGCGTCATGTTCACTTCTTCGCCCGTATGTAGGCCAACACCGCGCAGGGTAACAGACCCTTTCAACGTATGTTGATTCTCTCCATTTAATGTTTCCTGCAAAATGCCCGATTTTTTTGCTCCTGATTTGGTTAACGTATCTACACTCACTTTTTTACTGAAATGTTTTGACTCAACAATGCTGATAATTCCTCCACCGTTTCTTCCAGCTTCAGGAGGCGTTGCTGTAATTCCGGCAAATTTCTAAAAATTGCCTGACTTTTCAGAGAACTTTTGTACTCAAAGGCCGGTGACCCTGTCAGGGCTGTGTTATTTATGGTCACAGATTTGGATAAACCGCTCTGTGCGTTGATGCGTGTACCGTCGGCTATCTGTATGTGGCCAACCATGCCAACCTGGCCACCAATGATACAGTTGCGACCAATTTTGGTGCTGCCCGAAACGCCGGTTTGTGCTGCTATCACAGTGTTTTCGCCAATTTCTACGTTGTGGGCTATCTGTATCAGGTTGTCCAGCTTCACACCCTTGCGGATAACTGTAGAACCCATGGTAGCCCTGTCGATTGTAGTATTAGCACCGATCTCCACATCATCTTCTATAATAACATTACCTATTTGTGGAACCTTTTTATAGGTGCCATCTTTTTGGGGCGCAAAACCAAACCCATCGCCTCCAACTATTGTTCCGGAGTGGATGGTTACGCGGTTGCCCAGGTGGCAATCATTATACACTTTCACCCCGGAATACAGTACACTGTCCTTACCAATGATAACATTATCGCCTATGTAGCTGTTTGGATAGATCTTGACGCCGTCTGCAATGATGGCATTCTCACCGATGTAAGCAAAGGCACCTATATATACGTTCTTTCCAAGTTTGGCAGTCGGTGAAATAAAGCTGGGTTGCTCAATACCGTTCTTGCCGGCGCTGCCGGTCATTTCATGGTATTTTTCCAACAGGTGCGTAAACGCCATATAGGCATCTTTTACACGTATCAGGGTAGGCGCAACCGGTTCAGATACCTGCAGCGATTCATTTACGATCAGTATCGATGCCTTGGTGCTATATAGGTAATCTTCGTATTTTGGATTGGCAATAAAGCTCAGTACGCCTTCTTCTCCTTCTTCTATTTTTCCTACCCGGCTAACTTTTTTCTGCGGGTCGCCTTCTATCTGTCCGTTTATGATGGCGGCAACCTGTTGTGCGGTAAATTGCATGATCTAATATTGCGGTTTCTTTTAAAGGGTTGTGCTTTTCCTTTAAATATTTGGTTCTGATTCCGGTTGGACGAAGCAAATGTAGTTTTTATGGATGGGGCTTGCAAGTGTATTGTTCACCACCGGATTATCAATCTCTGATATATCAAGAGATGTGCCATTTTTCATGGCTATCTGTATTCGTTCGTCATTCACATTGTAAGTGCTTCCCGAAGCCGTGCCGGTGGACACAAAGTATTGAATCTCATCGTCTTTAAGATTGAGTAGCTTTTTAGCTGTGTGCCGTTTTTCCTCCAGCAGGTGGTCTAGCGGGGCGGAGCTTAAGACTACCTTGAACAGTTTACGCTCCGTTAGCATTTGGCAAAGGATGGATAGGACTTTATCATTATGTGATTGCCATACCTTAACCGATGATAATATGTCGCTGTCGTCCAGCTGGCAGAACCATTCCAGGTGTTCCGGTGTCGATTCGAAGTCGGCTGCTGTGAACTGGTTGTACAGGAAATAACGCAGCGCTGGTGTCCCAAATAGTTCCTGGCCCTGCCTGGCAAGTTCCTTTGCCCGGTTCAGGATGTTAATGAGCAGCAGCTCCGAGGCCATCACCGTCTTGTGCAGGTAAACCTGCCAGTACATCAGCCTGCGGGCGATAATGAACTTTTCGACCGAGTGGACACCTTTTTCTTCTACCATCAGATCGCCATTGCGTACGGTTAGCATCTGCAATATCCGGTCATACCCGATAACACCTTCCGACACCCCCGTGTAGAAACTGTCGCGGTTCAGATAGTCCATCCTGTCTACATCCAGCTGGCTTGATACCAATTGGTGCAGGTATTTCTTAGGGTAGGAGTGGTCGAATATGCTAATGGAGTCGTTGAGGAGTCCTTTGTACTCACGATCCAGCTGTTGCATGATCAGGTGCGAAATACCTTCATGCTTGATGCCATCTACAAGCGAGTGTTCCAGTGCATGTGAGAATGGCCCGTGGCCTACATCATGCAGTAGAATAGCTATCCGCGCAGCCAAATATTCGTCGTTGGAGATCGCTTCGCCTTTTGCTTTCAGCACATCCAGCGCTGTTCCCATCAGGTGACAGGCGCCCAGCGAGTGGTGCAGGCGGGTATGTGTGGCGCCAGGGTACACCATGTGTGCTGTACCCATCTGCTTTACATTACGCAGTCGCTGAAACCATGGATGGCCGATTATCTGCAATAACTCCGGTTCCGGGAATTTGATAAATCCATAAACCGGATCGTTAATGATCTTGCCCTTAATACTCATTCGCCGTCAAAAATAACGCAAGTTTTAGTCCCACTCAGTGTTAGGGATTTGTTCTACCGGTTCCGCTGGTTGTGCAGGCTGTTGGTTCGGCTGACCCGGACGCGGAGGTTGTCCCGGCTGGGTTTGCTGCATCGGAACTCGTCTTGTCTGTCCTGAGTCTGTTGTATATTCTTCGTAGTAGCCGCTTTGGTCGTAAGTAGAGCTTCTGTCAACGCTGGTTGGATCGTAGGCATTGCAGTCATCGAAACCCTCGGGTGCAATGAACTTAGCATCTTTAACAATGTTCAGCGACTTGTCGGCATACACGCGTTTCATGAACAGCGCCCATATTGGCAGCGCCGCCGCAGCACCCTGACCGAGCGCCTGGCTACCAAAGCGCAGGTAGCGATCATCGCAACCTACCCATGCACCAGCCATGATCTGCGGAGTATATCCAAGGAACCAGGCATCGGCTTGTTTGTTGGTAGTACCTGTTTTACCAGCAATCTCACCATCGAAGCCATAACGGTAGCGTAGGCGAACGGCAGTACCGCCCGGTCCTGTTACACCCTGCATCAGCTTCACCATCTTATAGGCAGTGTTCGCGTTGATCAGTTCTTTCTGTTCCGGCACAAAGTTTTTCACCAGCACACCGTTCTTGTCTTCGATCTTGGTGATGAACATTGGAGTAACATGAATACCACCTGTTGGGAACATGGTATAGGCCCCCATCATTTCATACAAAGAGATATCAGGCGCTCCCAGCGCAACAGATGGATACTTATCGACAGGACTGGTGATACCACACTTGCGCATAAAGTCGACAAATGCATTCACGCCTACCTGTTTGATCAGGTATAATGCCGCATTGTTGACTGACATTGCAAGGGCTCTGCCCATTGGCAGTTGACCATATTCAGATCCACCTGCATCATAATGTTTCTTCTCAGGGAAATCCTGTGGCATGGTAGATACAATACCGCATGGAGAGAAGCCATTATCAACTGCAAGGCAATAGAGCAGTGGTTTGATGGTAGAACCTACCTGCCTTTTTGTATTAATGTTTACGTGATCGTACTGGAAGTATTTATGGTTGATACCTCCCACCCATGCCTTGATCTCGCCGCTGTATGGGTCCATGGCCATAAAGCCAGTCTGCAGGAACATTTTCATGTACTTGATCGAGTCGATAGGACTCATCGTGGTATCCTTCGAACGTTTCTTGTTCCAGGCAAACACGGTCATCTTTACCGGTTTGTTCAGCTCCTTCATGATCTCGTCATGAGTCATGTCCTTATCCTTCAGCACCTGGTAGCGGTCAGACGATTTTATTGACTCAACGAGGTATTTCTGGTTGGCCTTCCAGATCGTGCCATCGCGATAGCTGCGTTGTGAGGAGAATAGCTTCTGGATCTCGCTCATGTGCTCTGATACAGCCTGCTCCGCATAGCGCTGCATGGTCACATCCAGCGTAGTGTAGATCTTAAGACCGTCCTTATATATATTGTATTCAGTACCGTCCGATTTTTTTAGACCTTCCAGCATCTTTTTTACTTCCTGCTCTACCACCTGTGCAAAGTATGGAGCCATACCTGTGTGATAGTCCATCTTGTGGTAGTTCAGCTGGATGGGTTTCTTCACCAGTTCTGCAGCTTCAGCTTCGGTAATGAATTTCTGGTCGGCCATCTGGTTGATCACCACATTCCTTCTTTCTTTCGAACGCTCAGGGTTGCGACGAGGGTTGTACAGCGTATTACCTTTCAGCATGCCTATAAGTACCGCTGCTTCATCTACGGTCACAGAATCCGGCATCTTATTATAGAAGGTGAGCGATGCATTCCTGATACCGTATACGTTATCGCCAAAAGGCACTGTATTCAGGTACAGCGTTATTACTTCGTTCTTAGTCAGGTTACGTTCCAGTTTCACAGCCATCACCCATTCTTTTAGCTTAATAAATGGCAGTGTGATGACATTCTGGTTTTCGCGCGGGAAGAGGTTTTTAGCCAGCTGTTGCGTGATAGTAGATGAACCGCGTTTTTTACCCGTCAGCACGTAAAAAGGTATTGCCGCTGTCGCCACCGGGTCTATGCCTGAGTGGTCATAAAAGCGGGCATCTTCAGTTGCCAGCAGGGCATTGTAAATATTCGGTGAGATATCTTCGTATTTGCTGGTAGAACGGTCTTGTATATAATACCGGCTGATAAGTGTACCATCCGTTGCATAGACGTCTGATGCCAGCGCGCTGCTTGGGTTTTCCAGCTCCTTCATAGAAGGCATGTAGCCAAGCGCACCCAGGTTGATCAGGATGATGAGCATATTGAACGCTATCAATCCTATCCAGAACGTACGCCACAGGATACGGACAGATTTTTTCTGACCGGTTTTCTTCCCGGTCTTCTTCTGTGGAGGCCTGTTTTGCCCTTTATTATTTGATCTTTCGTCCGGCAAGTCGTTCGTTTTATTGTCTGGCAAAGCTATAAAAATTAAAGTCGAACAATAAATTAGTTATCACTCCTCGTTTTGCTTATCGTCATCCGGTTTTACAAAGAAGGTGATGCTGCGCGATGGGTTCAAAAAGCCTTTGAGTCGTTTGCTGAACGGTATACGTTTGCGCACCTGGCCCAGGAATGGCGACAGGAAGTTGGCTACGTGCTGTTGTTCAGACGCGGTCAACGGTTGTTTTGCATATTTCTTCTTCAGGTATATGTTCATGAAGGGTACAAACGCAGTGCCCAACTGCGGGTCAATTACGTCGCGGGCGTATTGCATCGGTGTGCGTGTGCCGCGGTAGATACCTAGCTGGTGCAGGTAGAATCCAGCAGTCCGGTATGCCCAGTATGCTTTGTCGCCTTCGGCCTTCGAGGTATTATACCTCCATTTGAAGAATGTGAATATGAGGTAAGGCGTAAGTAGTATTAACAGGATGAGTCCTGCCAATACCAACAACGTGGTCAGCAGCACCTTTTTAGCTGACACGGGTTGTTCCTGCTGTGTTGCCTTCGGTTTTTCTTCTGGTTTGGCTACGTCTTTCCTTTTTAGGAAGATCTCGTCTATGGGTGCGGGGCTTGGGAAACGCGCCAATACACTGCCGGCATATTCGCCTGGTTGCGGCTTCATGTTCTTAAATGCTTCTGCATAGGATACTGCGGTCGCCTCATCGCCTTTTCGCACATTGGCCAATGGCACGTCTACGCTATCTCTGCGTATGGTGGCTACTTTTACGTCCATCTCCACCTTTGTGGGCTGTTGCAGGTCATACTCTTTATCGTGGAAGATGAAGTGCTTTGTTGTCATTGACATGACCTTCTTCAAGGTGTCAACGTTTTCTACTATTCCATCTATCGCCAGCCATGCACGCGGTGGTTGCATTGGCGGTGTTCCATCCGGCTGCGGACTTTCCTGGGCATCAGTGTTGCCAACAGTGGTGTCGAAATCGAGCCAGCCATAGCCCGGGAAGTATACCTGCACCCAGGCATGCGCCTGGTCGGCATAGTACCAATACCAGCCTTTATTCTTATCGGCGCGGTCTACGGTCAGGAAGCCCACGGTAATGCGTGAAGGAATACCCAGCGAGCGCAACATGAACAGCGTGGCACCCGCATAATATGCACAATAGCCTTTCCTGTTATCGAACAAGAAGTACATCAGCTTCGACGCATTGGGAATGTCCGGCACGCCGGGGTTATCAGTGTATTGAAATAGCGGCTTTCCACTCGAGTCTTTCGACAGGAAGTAATCTCTTATCGCCAATATCTTATCTATCGTCTTATCCGACTTGCCGGTGATCTGCTGCGCCAGGTCGCCTATCCTTTTAAATTTCGCATCGGGCGGCATGTGGGTATAATAGTTCATGAACTTCCTGTCCATGCCTTCATAACCGCCTGCCGTTCTTAACACATCAAAACGCTGTTGCTGGAATTTCCTGATCTGCGTATCGGGCGAGTTGTAAATAAAGTAAGCGCTGTTCAATTCAGACACGTAACCCTTGGCGCGGAATGCCGTTTTGAACTCATCCCTGAAGTCTTTTTCTACTGTGATCGGCTGAATGAAATAGCCCACGTTGGGCGCCAGGTAGGTGCTGGGTGAGAGCTTTTTGCTGTATACTTCAATATCTACCGAGCGCCTCAATTTGGTTGCCAGGCTGTTTTTGATCACGCTTGAATCCGTCTTGGTAAAGAACAACGGTAGCTTCGACGGGTCAGGTTCAAACAGGTCGTTGTATGGTATGGTCGAGTCGCGCTCAAAAGTCTCCGTCAACGTATCGAACTTGGTGTAGTAGAATGCGGTCAGGTAAAGCGGATTGGGTATCTGTGTTTCCGGGAAGAAGTTGTCGATGTGCGCCGCAAAGAGCAGTTCGTTATTCCGGCCAAGATTGCTCCTTAACCTTGAGTAGTCATTCAGGTCGAAAGTGCCGTCCTTGTTCTGCTTCAGCATGCTGTTCTCGCCCTGCTTGCCGCCACCGCCATAGTTGGCCACGGTTTCCTTTATCTCGCCACGCATCATATACACCACGCCACCCAGCAACAGTGCTGCCAGTATCCCGAAGAACACCAAACGTCTTGTCAGGAACCACCAGAACTTTTGAGACTTGTCTTTATAGCTATATATCTGCTCGGAGGTAAAGATGATGTACACTGCGTAGATAAGCGCGGGTGCAAATGCCTGCAACAGCCCGTAGACGCTGTCTGTATTCGATTTTGCTATCAGCAGTATACAAGCGGATAACATAGTAGCTGCGATCAGGATCGACCAGTATCTAAGCCTGATAAAACCCCAGCCGATCAACCAGCCTGCCGTGAATAGTATTGCAAAAACAAGGAACTGGATCGAGATAAAAAATGCGTCAAATTCACCGGTTGCGTATTTGTCAAGGCCCTTGTATACGGTATACAGTCCCAGCATCAGCAACAGGAACGTTGGCAAAAAGCGGAATCTAAAGGCGTAGAATATTGCTGCGCCCGCCATACCTACCAGCAGGTAGATGGTTTGCTGCACTGCCTGGTCGCGAAGTATGGAAAAATACTGGTTAGCATTCCACAGCAGGAAATAGCTGATGAGCGCGGAAGGTAATATCAGGAAAATGAGTTTAGCCAGCAGTTCATTTACCGGTGTGGCTCTCTGTATATTCATAGGTATCTGACTCCGTAAATTACTTTAAAAATGATTTGGGCTTTGTTAAAACAATGCACTCCTTTCATTTGCTCATTTTTTATAATCCACAATTCCCTGTCATTTATCCACTATTAAGGATGTGTTTACGAAATATACCCATGTATAGCGGCAATCGCAAGAATGATTAGCAGGAAAATGCTACTTTAGCCCCGTTTTTAGGAAATAGCAATATTAATGATCCAGGAAAAACAATCGCCCGCAACGCTGCCGGCAGAAAACACGCATAACATGTTACAACAAATCAAAACCGTTACCGTTATCGGCTCGGGAACAATGGGAAATGGTATCTGCCACGTATTCGCTCAAGGCGGCTACAATGTGCACATGATGGACATCAACCAGGCGGCTTTAGATAGGGCCATTGGTACCATCGGTAAGAATATGGACCGCCAGGTAACCAAAGGCTCGCTTACAGAAGCTGATAAAGCCGCGGCACTGGGTCGTATCGCTACTTATACAGACCTGGCAACAGCAGTAAAAGATGCTGACCTGATCATTGAAGCAGCTACGGAAAACATCGACCTGAAGATGAAGATCTTCCAGGACCTGGATAAGCTGGCTCCGGAAAATGCTATCCTCGCTACCAATACTTCTTCTATTTCTATTACCCGCATAGCATCGTATACCAGACGCCCAACCAAGGTCATCGGTATGCACTTTATGAACCCTGTACCGGTAATGAAATTGGTAGAGATCATCAATGGATATGCTACTGATGCAAAGGTGACGGAGCTGATCTACGACTTATCGAAACAACTGGGCAAAGTACCATGCGTTGTGAATGACTATCCAGGCTTTATCGCTAACCGTATCCTGATGCCTATGATCAACGAAGCCATCCTGTCGCTGCAGGAAGGTGTAGCTGGTGTTGAAGAGATCGATACCATCATGAAACTGGGTATGGCGCACCCAATGGGGCCGCTGCAACTGGCCGACTTTATTGGCCTGGATACATGCCTCGCTATTCTGAACGTTCTGTACACAGGCTTCGGCAACCAGAAGTATGCTCCGGCATCTCTGCTTATCAACATGGTGCAGGCAGGCTACCTCGGCGCTAAAAGCGGTGAAGGTTTCTATAAATACACACCGGGAAGCAAAGAGCTGGTGGTGTCAGACCGCCTTGCCAGCAAGCAATGGAAAATGTAATTCTCCGCTAAATAATATTTGAAGCCGCCTCTAAGGGCGGCTTTTTACTTGATGATAAAAATGTATTATATTAGGTCTCTACAAATAATCTATTGAATGACAAGGATATTCATTGTTATCGCTTTGTGCATATTTGCTTCTGAGGCCGCTTCGGCACAGGTGACAGACAAGGCTAAAAAGAAAGAGCTAAGTTCAATTTTCTTCGAGGAATGTATTAAAAGCACTGAAACCAAGCCTGGCGATGAGACCTATGTGTATATGAAAAAGTATTGCGAGTGTAGCGCTGACAAAGTAATAAATGCTTTCACCGAGAGAGAATTTGAAGAAATGAACAGCTGGAGCGAAGAAAAGATGGTCAGCACACTTAACCCTGTTGTAAAAGAATGCATGTCGACGCTTGAAGCAGAATTGACTAAGTTTTATAAAGCCGAAGAAAAGTAGATTTTTCTGATCCTATTATGGTGAAGCCGCCTCTAAAGCGGCTTTCTTTTTTGAATACCCTACCTTCGCGTGATTTTTTGCCCCAATGCCCGTAAAGACTATCAGACGTAGCTATCGCAAGGTGCGCTACATTGTGTATAAAGAAACCCTTGTTGACTGGAAAGAGCATGTACTCACTTTTATTGGTTCTTTCATTGGTATTGCGCTGATCGGTTTGTTAAGCAGCAAATATTTCACAGCGCACGACACATTATTCCTGATCGGGTCTTTTGGCGCATCTGCCGTGCTTATATATGGTGTTATCAATAGCCCGTTGGCACAACCACGCAACCTGGTGGGCGGCCACCTCATCAGTGCCTGCATTGGAGTCATTGTTCACTACCTTATCCCTCAGGAGGTTTGGCTGGCTTCAGCGTTGGCAGTGTCGCTTTCTATAGTTGCTATGCAGATCACTAAAACACTACATCCTCCCGGCGGCGCTACAGCGCTTATCGCCAATATTGGCAGCGAAAAGATCAAAGCGCTGGGCTTTCTATATATCGTCAGTCCCGTATTGACAGGCGTGCTGATCCTCCTCGGCATTGCCCTGATATTCAATAATATCACCCCTTATAGGAAATACCCTAAGAGATAACCGGCTATTAGCTACGAACGCATCTGCTGGCATATTTCTTTTTAAGTGAACAGCAATGCGATACGCCAATGTATTGTTCATAACAGCCTTTATCTTATTGTTGGTGCAAACGGTTGTTGCCCAGGAGTTCGTATTGGTTGCCGCGGGTAAGCAATACAAAAGCAAAAGCCGCTTTCAGAGGATCGTAAAGGGTAAGAACTACCGGGCCGAGTGGGCTACACCGGTAAAAATGCCTGTATTCAATATTAAGAAAGAGCAGGGTGGTCTTAAGATAATAAAGATGGGCGGTGGCATGCAGACCAAGAGCCTTCGGCTGGAGGACAGTAATGGTTATAAATGGGTATTGCGCACCGTAGATAAAGATGTGTCGAACCTGTTCCCTAAATGGATGCGTAGTTCGCCGGTCAAGGCGATGACCCAGGATATGATCTCTGCAGCGCACCCTTATGCAGCACTCGTAGTGAGTGCCCTGTCTGATGCTGTGGGAGTACCTACGCCTCATCCCAAACTTGTTTTTGTAAGAGATGATCCTGCCTTTGGGGAGTACCGCAATGTTGTAGCTAACAAAGTGTGTTTTTTTGAAGAGCGCAGTCCTACACATAACCGAAAGTCGGACGACCTGGAAGAGTTAGTTATACGAATGCGAAAAGACACGGGCAGAGTATATGCGCTCATGCAAAAAGAATTGCTGAAGGTCCGGTTGCTGGATATGCTTGTTGCTGATTGGGACCGCCACAAGAACCAATACCGTTTTGGTATTAAAGATTCAGCAGGAAAGAGGTGGGTGTATCCTGTGCCGGTTGACCATGACCAGGCGTTCTTTTACAGCGAGGGACTATTTGCCGGTGTGGCCAAATTGTTTGCTCCTTTTCTAAAAGGCTTTCGTGAATCTCCCGGCAACCTGAAACAGCTTAATTATAAAGCGCGCAAATTCGATCGTACTTGGTTGAGTGACCTTTCAGCCCGCGACTGGGATGAGAGTATACGGGAGTTACAGGCAAGACTTTCGGATAGTGTAATTGATGCTTCGGTAAGGCGTCTGCCACCGGAGGTGTATGCGCTTTCCGGTCAGCGGATAGCTACAATATTAAAAAGCCGGCGCAATGCATTGCATGCGCCGGCTATGAGGTATTATGCCTTTATTTCCCATAAATAATTAGATCCCCAGACCACCTAAGATATCTCCCAGGTTCCAGCCGGTATTTTGCTGCGGCTGTGGCTGTTGACGTTTACCAACATTTTCCGGATAATTACGTTTCCCACTGTTTTGCGGATTGTTACGGTATCCATAGTCATCATCACCATAGGTGCCATTCGCCATTCTTTGCTGTTTTTCGTACTCTTTTTGCTGCTTCCGATAAGCTTTATACTGCTCTTTTTGGAACTTTTCCTGCTGTTTGTTCATTTTGTGTTGCTGTATCCACGCTTTCTGGTGTTGTTTGTTGGCGTTATCAGGTTTCGCGTTTACAGTTGCGGTAGTAAAAAGCAATAGTCCTGCACCCAGTGCCATTGTCCACTTTTTCATATGCTTTCGGTTTTAAGTTAGAAAGCACATATAGTTCAATCGTTGTGCCAGTATTCCTTAATTTCTTTAACAGCTCAGCTTGATACTGTTAAGGTATCGTAACATATAATAAGAAAAGCCTGCACGATAGCAGGCCCTTTCTGTTCTTCTAATTAGCCACTCTCTAATTCCGCCAGTTACCCGCCGGGTCGGCTTCCCGGTAGCCACCGTGGAAAAACGGATCCCGACCCATAGTGTTGTTATAATTCGCCGGTTCGTCGTAGTTATAAGTGTCTTTTGTGCTGGAGCATGATGCCCAGGTCATAGTGCTTAGCAAAGCAAGTATGAATACTATCTTCCTCATAGTTCCGTTTTAGGTTGTCAACTTTACTATGTAACACATCCTGTCGCTGTCATTATACTACCTTCCAGGAAAACCGTAGTTGTTCTTATATTGTACGTCGCGATATCCTCCATGAAAGTGAGGGTCGCGCCCAGTCTTGTATGATTCGCGGCCCACGGAGCACGATTGCACAAGTATAGTACCCAGCAACACCGCTGCTAACAGTATCTTTTTCATATACCTTGTTTTTAACGTTATCTATTCAACAGGTGGCGCTGTAAGCGTATCTGCTATAATAGGCATATTGCGGTACGGATCATTACTGTTCCGGCTTTCAGGAGGAACTATATGGTCCGCATTTTCCAGGTTCTCCTTACCGCCGTGTATCGTTGGATCTTCGGTACCCCTATATGGATCATAATACATATCACTGTATGTAGTTCGCGAACACGAGCTGGCTGCTATTGTTCCTACAGCCAAGATGGCTAATATAAACTTTTTCATAACTCAAGATTTTACTTGTTCACACTTTCATCCTCACTTCTCTTTGTTAAAATTCGTTTTATAATCATCGTGCATTATAGGCTGTGCACTATTGAGAGGCCTTGCAGGGTATCCTGTTTTCTCGGGATCGGCCATTGTAGTTCCTCTTTCGTTAGCGCACGATGCGGTGAAAAGCACCCCGAATATAGCCAACACAAACACTATCGTTTTCATAAACTCATCTTTTAGTTCTCAACAATCATATCCGATCAGCAAGCCAAAAAAATCAGTCCGATTACTACCCGTTAACAATAAATATCACCGCAATTAACATGGCTTTTAGTAGCCGGTTAAAACCATGTAAAAAAGCCGCGGAGTACGCGGCTTTTTTATCGATAAGGGGGTTAGTAAATTGTTGAGTTTGAGTTACCTGACGAGCTTGCCCTTTTTAATCTCGTCGCCAAATTGCTTTTGGAAATTTTGCGCTTCAGCTTGCAGCATACGCATCAGCTCTGGTGCACGCAACGGTTGTCTTGGCGACAAATTGTTGTATGACGTATAGTATAAGATTCCGGCAGAGTCGCCTACAGCATATACCGTAGCGTTCAGGTTAGGTATCTCGTATATAGTGACCTTGCCCTGTGCTGCACCGCCTGTGGCTTGTGAAACAGTGTTGAGCTCGGTCGACAGTTGCGCGTCTCCCAGTGTGCCTACGGCAAATTGGTTGCCCTCGTTGCGTAGCGTCATGATGCTTACAACCTCGGGGCCAATGATGAAAGGTACAGCTGTCACAGCTTCACCGGTTGTCATTCTTTCCAGGTTGGTTGAGCTATCAGCTTGCAGTAGCGCATTGAAATCTACCGCTTGCTTCATTATTGGTTGGCCCGGTTTGGAGCTTTCCAATTTTGCGCGGTCTACTCCAAAGTTTACACCATTTTCCATGGCTTTTAGCATGTCTGCCTTGCCTGCCTCAGCAGCTTCTGCAGCTGTGCCGTAGGTTTTAGGCTTCTCGTCGCCTCCGTTGTTATTGTCTCCGCCTTTCATATCGCCGCAGCTGGTCGCTGCTACCATGAAAATTACGGCTAATATCGATTGTGTGAGTTTCATGTTTGGTTGTTTTAATGGTTTTAGTTTATTTCTTGGCTATGTTGTACCAGGTGTTCCAGTGGGTAGATGTACCGGCAGGATCTGTGTACTCCGCGTAAGTGATGATGCGTTCCTGTCCCATGCAGGGCGACCAGGGGTCGTTCAATACAACATAATTGGTACCACCCAGGGTGAGGTAACCCTTCACGATCACCACGTGCCCTACAACACCCTCGGTGCCATAAGTCCATGCCATTGGTTTCTTGCTGCAGAAGATCTGCTTACGCAGGTTCTCCCAGCTTAGTGCTGTGCCGCTTTCGTCCGATTTGCATCCTGCGGCATCCAGCATGATCCAGCCGGGCATGTTACAGTTGTTGGTTTTCGGACAAGTGGCTCCATCGTTCTGTGGATTGCAGCAGTCGGTTCTGGTAAATCGCTGGTTGGCCAGTGAACATTGGGTAATGGACACACCCAGGTGTTGTGCCAGCATTTGGGTAGTAGCTGCCCAGCACCAGTTATTGGTCTCTTGCGGACGTAGCGTATTAGGTACGTTTCCGATGAGTTCTGGTTTGCAGCAGGCGCTAAGAAATAATAGGACGATACCTGTGATTACAGGTATGCGTTTCCAGGTAGGAAAGCATTTCATGTGTGAGTTGATTTCGAGTGAAGAAAATAGTTATCCCTTATCAATGACAAAATAAAGTCAAAGTATAATTTGATTTAATGTTATTTATTCACATGGATTTTTGTGTAATTTAATTTTGGCCCGACAATTGACACAATTTAAATGCTTGAAGATCCGTTAATAACAAAATGCGCTCTTTATGGTTGCAGAAAACAACACGCAAGATATCCCCAGTCTCAACAGATTGTTGTACCGTACCTTTTTGGGGAGTATGATCATGTTCGCATTAATTAGCTTATGGGAATACTTCGCCGATCCCGATCCGATCGATCCGGGAACCTTCCTGTTTTACGGGTTGGTGCTGGTCATGTGCCTCGGCGTGCAATGGGCCATGTATAAATTAAAACTAGAGACCCTGTTAAGGAACTATCCTGCTGTTACCAGCAATATCCTTGGCATAACGGTGTTCTACATCTTCCTATTCATAAAGCAGCCAGTGATATTGTTTGGCGTAGCTCTTTTCATTCTTTCGGCGCTGTCCTGGCACTGGATAACGACTTACAGGGACTAATGGTGCTTTTGGATATTTGTAATAAATAGCGTATTTTTGTATTGAACGTCAGGTCTGATAACCGGAATGGCTTTAAGTTGATGTTTAAGCAGACTTGTTGCCAGTTTTTAAAAACATCCCAATTCAGCAACAACTGAGCGAAGCGGACTCGTTGCCACTTTTAAAAAACGCCTCAATTCGGCAACAAACGGCAACAAAAATCGCTAGGACATGTCCTTCCACTGTTCTTCCAGCATGGCCTTCATCTGCATGTCGGTCAGGTCAAACTTTACCGGAACGATGGACGCATAATTCTTTGCCAGGGCTTCAACATCCGTATCATGTCCCTCATCCATATTCACGAACTTACCTGTCATCCAATAATAGTCCTTACCCCGTGGGTCAACGCGGTGGTCAAACTCTTCTTTCCATTTGGCATAGGCCTGGCGGCAAACTTTCATGCCCTTAAACTCATGCGGCTGAACGATGGGGATGTTGACATTGAGCAGCGTATGGGCAGGCATCTTCTGCTCCAGCACCCTGCGGGTAATGGTGGTAGCTACGTTGCGGGCAACGGTAAAGTCAGCGTCGTAATTGAAGTCAAGAAGCGAAAAACCGATAGAGGGGATTCCCTCAATGGCCGCCTCCATAGCAGCGGACATGGTGCCGGAATAGATGACGTTAATAGAGTAGTTGGCTCCGTGGTTAATGCCACTTACGCATATATCAGGTTTACGGTGCAGTATCTTATCACGGGCAAGCTTTACGCAGTCTACCGGTGTACCACTGCACTGCCAGGCAGGTATGTCGCCAAATATATCGGCTTTGTACAGCCGTAGAGGGTGGCCTATAGTGATGGCGTGTCCCATGCCCGATTGCGGACTGTCGGGTGCTACTACTACCACGTCTCCAAGTTCTTTGACAGCTTCTACAAGGTTGAAAATGCCGGGTGCTGCTATTCCGTCGTCGTTCGTTACTAAAATGACTGGTCTGTCTGTTGCCATGAGGCAAATTTACCAATCGCTCTTTAGTAATTTCTGACGGCCTGCAAAATAATAGATAGCTATCCATGCAGCCGAGGCAATGACATAAGGCAAAGCAGAAGGTGCTTCCTGCAGTCGGGCTATCGATTTGAACAGGTCGAGGATAGGGAAAGGCAGCAGTTCGTCGCTGGCTTGCAGGGGCATGTAGTTACCGATCTTCGTGTCCAACTTCCAGTTGATCACCCGGCTCAGCAGGCTTTCAATGATCATGCAATACAGGAAGAACATGCCGATGGTGATGCCGCTGCGTTTGAAGAATAGTGATAGCAGTAGCGAGAAACCATAATAGTTGAGCGAGAGAATAAAGACGTAAAACAACTTTTCTATATGGCCGGGGAAGTTGCTCATTGTATCGGTTCGTAACGCAAAGCCTACGCCCACGATGAATACGTACAAAGTGGTAAGCACAGCCAGCGCAAGGGCCACCTGCCATTTTGCATGGTAGAAGTCCATGCGGCTCCAGCCATCTATCACGTTCTGTCGGTTGGTGCGGTACTGGTATTCATTGGTGGTCAGGATGATCATGAGCACAGAGATGAACATCACGAAGATGCTGGCCCAGAAGCCTACGTTCTCCCAAACGTAGCTGAAGGAGTATACCTGGTTGAGCACATTGATGCCGGAGTTGCCGCTGCCGTTTATGTTAAAGAGGCTGTTAGCGATACCATAGTTCCACAGCGGCAGCAGCACGATGAAGAAGCCTGTAAGTATCCAGAAAGTGCGATAGCTCTTGTATTTGAGCCATTCTATAGCAAGTAAGGATCTCATGATTTATTGGTTTGTGAGTTCGATGAATTTGGTTTCGAGGCTCTTCTTTTTGAGCACCAGGTGAGAGAGTACAATGCCTTTGCTGATGCAGTGTTGGTTAACGTGCGTCGGGTCAACGGTCTTCTCACATGATAGGAGTAGTCCTCCTGCAACAGGGCGCATTTGTGTAATGCCCGGCATCGTACGCAGGGCATCCTGTAGCGTTTGCAGGTTGTCAGCAGCCACTTCTATTTGGTCCTCACTGCGCAGCACTTCATTCACCGGGCCATTTATAAGCAGCTCGCCTTTTTTGAGGATAGCTACATGGGTGCAAACCTTCTCCACTTCATCCAGCAGGTGGCTGGCCATGATGATGGTGAAACCCTCACGGTTCAGTTTCAGGATAAGCTCACGTATCTCGGCGATGCCCGCCGGGTCCAGGCCGTTGGTAGGTTCATCAAGCACCAACACTTTAGGATGGCCCAGCAAACATGACGCAATGGCAAGACGTTGCTTCATACCAAGTGAGAATGTCTGGAATGCGCTGTCCTTACGTTGCAGCAGGCCTACCTGTTCCAGTACTCGCAGCCTGTCGTCGTCACCACGCTGCTTGATGGCGGCCGCGATCTTCAGATTATCCATTGCTGATAGGTAGTGGTAGAAGTTGGGTGTTTCCAGCAGTGATCCTAGCTGACGCCTTGCTACATCGTTGGGCATTCCGCCAAACCAATTGTAATTGCCGGCATCGGCATTGAGTACATCAAGGACGATGCCCAGCAGGGTGGTCTTACCGCTGCCATTGGGGCCAAGTATGCCAAATACGCTGCCTTCAGGTACATCGAACGATACGCCTTTCAACGCCTGTATCTGTCCGTAACTCTTGGCGAGCTGGTTGATAGAAAGAATGGTGTTCACAGTATGTGTTGTTAGTTAAGGAAAAGGTCTTTTTGCAGCGGCCCACCGGGGTTGATCGCATACTCATCGAAGTTGGTAATACCAGCTTCGGTTAGTACTTGTTCGTCCAGCAACAGGTTGCCGGTAAATTCCTTTGAAGGTGTTTGAAGGATATGGTAAATGGCTTCTGCAACTATATCCGGCTTGCGGCTGCGCTGTACCAGGAAGTCGCCACCAAGCAGGTTTTTGACAGCTGCTGTTGCGATCGTCGTCGCCGGCCAGAGTGAATTAGCCGCAATGCCATCCTTCTTCAGTTCCTGCGCCCAGCCAAGTGTCATCATGCTCATGTTGTACTTGGCCAGGGTATATGCCAGGTGCATGCCGAACCATTTCGGATCGAGGTCCACTGGCGGCGAAAGTGTAATGATGTGCGGGTTATTGCCCTTCTTTAAGAAAGGTATGCAGTGCTTGGTCACAAGGAATGTACCGCGCACATTGATATCATGCATCAGGTCGAAGCGCTTCGCCTCTAATGTTTGTGTATTAGATAGATTGATAGCAGAGGCGTTATTGATCAGCGCATCCAGGCCACCAAAAAGAGCTGTGCCTTTTTGGATAGCCTGTAATATCTGCTCTTCATCCCTGATGTCGCATTGTACTGCCAGTGCCTTGCCGCCTGCAGCTGTCACTTCATCGGCTGTTTGTTGTATAGTACCACCCAGTCTCGGATCATCCTCTACTGACTTTGCAGCTATAATAATGTTAGCGCCTTCGCGGGCCAGTCTCAATGCAATAGCCTTACCAATACCCCTGCTGGCACCGGTGATAAAAATGGTCTTTCCTTGTAGCGACATACCAGTGTAACGTTTAACTGGTGAAAAAGTTACAGGTATTTAGCCATTAACCATAGAAAAGTGCATCGGATCTTTTCGAACGGGCCATTGTTGTCCGCAAAAAACAGAAGCTTTACTCATGATCTCAATGAAGGCTTCGCTCCAGTTGCCGGCACTTCCGTAAGGGTTTTCGTGAGCGTTGAGATCAATGGCTGCGCCCCAGCTATGTACAGATAGTACAGCCTCGCTGCCTTTCATCAGTCGTATCTCATAAGCGCTGTCGAGTTTCTTGATCTCTGTATGCAGGTTCGCTTCCTCCAACTCTTTGAAAGCCTTTTCAAGCAAAGGAGCGAAATGCTTGTGGATGCGTATATGGGATTCCGGGAACCAAGGGAAAAGCTGCTGAACATGCCACTCGTTGATCCATTTATGGTCCCATCCAATATCTCTCGGATCACCGTAACGGGTGTATAGTAATAGTTGAGCGTCGCCCGAAAATTCTATAGGTGGTTTTATGCTGTTTTCCATGTTCTGATTTCAGCTACTGCCGCTGAACGAACCAATTCAAATAAAATTCGTACTTGGTTTCTTATGTTTGAAAAATGCCATTTGATTAGCCGGTTGCTGTTCAATAGATTTTAAATAATGCTTTTCTTATTTTATTTTTTCTGTTGGAACGATTCTTTAGTGTTTAATTATTTCGATTACAATCGTTTACGGGGAATTACAGTTTTTTGAAGCGCCGATTATGAGTTTTAATGCTCAGGCGCAGCTCAAAAATGTGTGATGATTTTCTGTAATAACACATAGTTAACAAGCAAAACCATTTGCCTGAACATGAGTACACAGCGCAAAAGCACAACGAAAACCACCCGAAAAGCGGCACGTCCGGTAGCAGAGGAAGTCGTGACGCTGCCAAAGAAGAATTCCCCAAAACGGGGAAAATCAAAAACCCCAACCTCATCCGGGCCCACTAAAGGTGTACCCAAACCCAAGACCAAAGGGAAGGTCTTGAACGGTAAACTCGGTGAAAAGGCCATGAACGGCAAACACGAAGAACTGAATGGTGCGGGGTATGAATCGGGTTATGACAGTCGACCGTCAGACAACTTGTATAAGGAACTTCTGAAAGTACTCACAGAGGTTCGAAACGGTAATTTCGATGTCCGCATGCCCATCGACCAGGTGGGTATCAGTGGTAAGATCTGCGATACACTCAACGACATAATTTCTCTTAACGAAAAGATGACCCAGGAGTTTACCCGTGCCAGTAACACGATCGGCAAGCAGGGTAAACTGAATCACCGCATCGAGCTGCCATTTGCCAAGGGCAACTGGAGTACCGGTGTAGATTCTCTCAATACACTTATTTCTGATCTTGTTCACCCGACTATTGAGATCGCAGGTGTGATCAGCTCGGTGGCGAAAGGTAACCTGTCGCAACAGATGCCTACGCAAATAGGTGATCACCTGTTACAGGGTGAGTTTGCGCGTATTGCCAAAGAGGTGAACGACATGGTGAAGCAGCTGAACCTGTTCTCGATGGAGGTGACCCGCGTGGCCCTCGAAGTGGGTACAGAAGGTAAGCTAGGTGGACAGGCGAAAGTAAAAGGTGTAGGTGGTGTATGGAAAGACCTTACCGACTCGGTGAACCAGATGGCCTCGAACCTGACGGCCCAGGTGCGTAACATCGCCGATGTGACGACCGCGGTGGCGAAAGGTGACCTGTCGAAGAAGATCACGGTGGACGTAAAAGGAGAGATCCTTGAGCTGAAGAATACGATCAACACGATGGTGGATCAGCTCAACTCATTCTCGTCAGAGGTAACGCGTGTGGCCCTCGAGGTGGGCACAGAAGGTAAGCTGGGTGGACAAGCACAAGTAAAAGGTGTTGCAGGTACATGGAAAGATCTAACCGACTCGGTGAACCAGATGGCCTCGAACCTGACAGGCCAGGTGCGTAACATCGCTGAGGTAACGACAGCGGTGGCGAAAGGTGACTTGTCGCGCAAAATTACGGTGGACGTAAAGGGAGAGATCCTCGAGCTGAAGAACACGATCAATACGATGGTGGATCAGCTGAACTCGTTCTCTGCCGAGGTAACGCGTGTGGCGCGTGAGGTGGGTTCTGAAGGTAAGTTGGGTGGCCAGGCGAAAGTAAAAGGTGTGGGTGGTGTATGGAAAGATCTTACAGACTCGGTAAACCAGATGGCCTCGAACCTGACGGCCCAGGTGCGTAACATTGCTGATGTAACGACCGCGGTGGCAAATGGTGACCTTTCTAAGAAAATTACGGTGGACGTTCAGGGTGAGATCGCTGAACTGAAAAATACGATCAACACGATGGTGGATCAGCTGAACTCATTCGGTTCGGAGGTAACGCGTGTGGCCCGTGAGGTGGGTTCTGAAGGTAAGCTCGGTGGACAGGCAACGGTGGAAGGTGTAGGTGGTGTATGGAAAGACCTGACCGACTCGGTGAACATGATGGCCTCAAACCTGACGAACCAGGTGCGTAACATTGCCGAGGTAACAACGGCCGTGGCCAATGGTGATCTATCCAAGAAGATCACGGTGGATGTACAAGGTGAGATCGCCGAGCTGAAGAACACGATCAACACGATGGTGGATCAGCTGAACTCATTTGGTTCGGAGGTAACGCGTGTGGCCCGTGAGGTGGGTTCGGAAGGTAAGCTGGGTGGACAGGCGACGGTACGTGGTGCCGGTGGTATGTGGAAAGACCTGACCGATTCAGTGAACCAGATGGCGTCGAACCTGACATCACAGGTACGTAACATCGCCGATGTAACGACCGCGGTGGCGAATGGTGACCTTTCTAAGAAAATTACGGTGGACGTTCAGGGTGAGATCCTTGAACTGAAGAATACGATCAATACGATGGTGGACCAGCTGAACTCGTTCGCATCCGAGGTGACCCGCGTGGCGCTAGAGGTGGGTACGGAAGGTAAGCTGGGTGGCCAGGCGAAAGTGAAGGGTGTAGGTGGTGTATGGAAAGGATTAACCGACTCGGTGAACCAGATGGCCTCGAACCTTACCGGCCAGGTGCGTAACATTGCCGAGGTAACGACAGCGGTGGCGAATGGTGACCTTTCGAAAAAAATTACCGTAAACGTAGAAGGCGAGATCCTCGAGTTGAAGAATACGATCAACACGATGGTGGATCAGCTGAACTCGTTCGCATCCGAGGTAACCCGTGTGGCCCTCGAGGTGGGTACGGAAGGTAAGCTGGGTGGACAGGCGAAGGTGCAGGGTGTTGGTGGTACATGGAAAGATCTAACCGACTCGGTGAACCAGATGGCCTCGAACCTGACAGCCCAGGTGCGTAACATTGCCGAGGTGACGACCGCGGTGGCGAAAGGTGACCTTTCGCGTAAGATCACGGTGGACGTTAAGGGAGAGATCCTCGAGCTGAAGAACACGATCAACACGATGGTGGATCAGCTGAACTCATTCGGTTCGGAGGTAACGCGTGTGGCCCGTGAGGTGGGTTCTGAAGGTAAGCTGGGTGGACAGGCCGACGTACCGGGTGTTGGTGGTACATGGAAAGACTTAACAGATTCTGTAAATAAAATGGCCTCGAACCTGACGGCACAGGTACGTAACATCGCCGAAGTAACAACGGCGGTTGCGAACGGTGACCTGTCGCGCAAGATCGAGGTGGATGTAAAAGGTGAGATACTTGAGCTGAAGAACACGATCAACACGATGGTGGAACAGCTCCGCGCCTTTGCCTCTGAGGTAACGCGTGTGGCCCGCGAGGTGGGTACCGAAGGTAAGCTGGGCGGCCAGGCACACGTACCGGGTGTAGGTGGTACATGGAAAGATCTTACGGACTCGGTGAACCAGATGGCCGGTAACCTGACCGACCAGGTACGTAACATTGCCGACGTGGCTATCGCGGTGGCGAATGGTGACATGTCGCGTAAGATCACGGTGGATGTGCGTGGTGAGATCCTGCAACTTAAAGAAACGCTGAATACGATGGTGGATCAGCTCCGCGCCTTCGCCTCGGAGGTAACGCGTGTGGCCCGCGAGGTGGGTACCGATGGTAAGCTGGGTGGACAGGCCTTCGTACCGGGTGTGGCTGGTATCTGGAAAGACCTTACCGATTCGGTGAACCAGATGACGGGTAACCTGACATCGCAGGTACGTAACATTGCCGAGGTGACGAAGGCTGTGGCATCAGGTGACCTTTCTAAGAAAGTAACCATCGACGTAAAAGGTGAGATATTCGATCTGAAGAACACGATCAATACGATGGTGGATCAGCTGAACTCCTTCGCCTTCGAGGTAACGCGTGTGGCGCGTGAGGTGGGTACGGAAGGTAAGCTGGGTGGCCAGGCCGAGGTGAAAGGTGTGGCCGGTACCTGGAAAGATCTTACCGACTCGGTGAACATGATGGCCTCGAACCTGACGAACCAGGTACGTGGTATCGCGAAGGTTGTGACCTCGGTAGCAACCGGTAACCTGAAACAAAAACTGTCGATCAACTCACGTGGTGAGGTGGCGCAGCTGACTGATACGATCAACGAAATGATCGATACGCTGGCGGTATTTGCCGACCAGGTAACTACCGTGGCCCGCGAGGTGGGTGTTGAAGGTAGGCTGGGTGGACAGGCGAACGTGCCGGGTGCATCTGGTATCTGGAAGAACCTCACAGAGAACGTGAACCAGCTGGCGGAAAACCTGACGACACAGGTGCGTGCGATATCCGAAGTTGCCTCGGCGGTAACAAAGGGTGACCTTACCCGGATGATCCGCGTGGAAGCGAAAGGTGAGGTGGAAGAACTGAAGGATACGATCAACCAGATGATCGCCAACCTGAAAGAGACAACACTAAGGAACCAGGAGCAAGACTGGCTGAAATCGAACCTCGCCAAGTTCACCCAGATGCTGCAAGGTCAGAAAGACCTGAATACGGTAACACGCCGTATCCTCTCGGAGCTGGCGCAGGTGGTGAACGCGCAACATGGTATGTTCTACATACTGGAGCAGGACGAAGAACTGGAAAACAGGAAGCTCAAACTGTTTGCAGGTTATGCCTTCAACCAGGAAATATCCATGTCGAAAGAGTTTGCTTTGGGCGAAGGACTGGTAGGACAGGTGGCAATGACGAAAGAGCGTATCATGCTAACGAACGTTCCAAAGAACTATATCAAGATAAAATCAGGTTTGGGACAGGCAACGCCGCTTAACCTGATCGTACTGCCGGTATTGTTCGAGAAAGATATTAAAGCGGTAATTGAGCTGGCATCGTTCGATACCTTTAGTGAAACGCACTTAGACTTCTTAAGTCAGCTGACAGAAAGTATCGGTATCGTATTGAATACGATCGAGACCAACTCGCGTACAGAGCACCTGCTTGAACAATCACAATCTCTGGCTGAAGAGCTACGTCGTACGAACGAAGAGCTGCAGGATAAAGCGCACCTCCTGGTTAAACAAAAAGAAGAGGTGGAAGCGAAGAACAAGGAGGTGGAAGAAGCGCGTAAATCGTTGGAAGAGAAGGCTGAACAGCTGACACTTACATCTAAATATAAATCAGAGTTCCTTGCCAACATGTCGCACGAGTTGCGTACGCCACTGAACTCGCTGCTGATCCTCGCGCAACAGCTGTTTGAGAATAATGAAGGTAACCTGACCGAAAAACAGATACGTTACGCGAAGACTATCCACAGTTGTGGTGATGACCTGATACAATTGATCAACGATATCCTCGATCTTTCGAAGATCGAATCGGGTTATATCTCCGCCGACTTCATCAATGTTCGCTTTAACGAGATCACATCGTTTGTGGAAACAACGTTCAAGCACGTATCTGAAAGTAAGAGCCTCAAATTCGGTATTGACATCGACAACGATCTGCCGGATATCATTGAGACCGACGTGCAACGTCTTAACCAGATACTTAAGAATCTGCTATCTAATGCCTTCAAATTCACGGAAAAAGGCGAGGTTAAGTTCAGGATCTATAAAGCAAATAAGAATTGGAAACCGGGTAACCCAAGTCTCGACAATGCCAAGCAAGTTGTGGCATTCGAGATCAGGGACTCAGGTATTGGTATCTCTAAGGACAAGCAAAACATCATCTTCGAAGCCTTCCAGCAGGCAGAAGGTTCTACCAGCCGTAAGTATGGTGGTACCGGTCTGGGGCTATCGATCAGCCGCGGTCTTGCCGACCTGTTAGGAGGTTCAATTGAACTGGATAGTGAAGTAGGAGCGGGCAGTATATTCACCCTCTTCCTGCCAATGGAATACAATCCGAACCTGGTTAAGAAAGAAAAACAAAGCACGCTCGCCATCAGCGAATACGAGCTGGCGCAAAACGATGAAAAGCTGTCGATACAAACAGTACCTACAGTGAAACTTCCGGAGCGCGACCTGGATGGTGTGAATGAGCTGATCAATGAAAAAGGCGATGACCGCAATAACATCGTAAGTTCTGATAAGATCGTGCTGGTGGTAGAAGATGATATTCGTTTTGCGAAGATCATGATCGATAAGGCCCATGAGAAAGATCTGAAGGTGGTGATCGCTTCAAGCTTTGGTGAAGTGTTTGAATTAGTAAACAAATACAACCCAATTGCTGTGACACTTGATGTGAAACTTCCGGATGCGAGTGGCTGGAAGATACTTGACCTCTTCAAGAATGACATGAACTTCAGGCATATCCCTGTTCACCTGATATCGGGTGAAGAGAATAGGTTGCTGGCTATGAAGCGTGGTGCAAGAAGTTTCCATCTTAAACCGTTGAAAAATGAGGCGTTATCTGTACTGTTTGATGATATTGTTGAATTCAACGCGCGTACGCCGAAAAAGTTGCTGATCATTGAGGATAATGAACTCGATTCATCACAGATAGCTAAAGTGCTTGATAATGATGGATTAGTAGATATCACAATTGCCTCAACCGGCAAGGAAGGTTTGGCACTGATCAAAGAGAACGTATATGACTGCGTGATCGTGGACTATATGCTGCCGGATGTGAGCGGGTTTGATTTTGTTATGGAGATTCATGGTGCTAAGAAAATGCAGATGACCCCGATCATTATCTATTCGGCCAAGGACTTTACGAGTCGTGAGCGGACGCAATTGAAGCAGTTTGCCAATAGGGTGCTGTTAAAGAGCGTCAATTCACTTGAACTCTTACTTGAAGAGACGGTGATGCACCTGCATCTCAATCACAAAGACCTGCAGCCTGAAAAACGCAAAATGATCGAGAGCCTGAGGTTGCGTGAAGATGTACTGTCGGGTAAGAATATCCTGGTTGTAGATGATGACGTTCGTAACCTGTTTGCCCTGACAACGGCTTTTGAAAAGTATAATATTAATACAATAACTGCCGAAAGCGGCCAGGAGGCGATCAATATCCTGAATGAGAACAACAATATTGATATGGTGCTGATGGATATCATGATGCCTGAAATGGATGGATATGAAACAACAGGTAAGATCAGGCGCGAGCATAAGAACACAAACCTGCCAATCATCGCGGTGACCGCAAAAGCGATGAAAGGCGACAGGGAAAAATGTATAGAGGCTGGAGCTTCTGACTATATCACTAAACCAGTTAAGATAGACCAGCTGTTATCGTTAATGAGAGTTTGGCTTTATAAATAGTAGGTTGAATGGAATTTTTTGAAGAAGAAATTGCTGCTGTACCTAAGCCGGTAAATAAGATCCTCGTAGTCGATGATCGGGAAGACAACCTCTTCTCGATCGAGACTATTTTAGATAAGGAAGATTATATCATTACCAAGGCGAACTCGGGTAGGGCAGCACTTAAGATATTGTTAAAAGAGCATGACTTCACGCTGATACTGATGGACGTGCAAATGCCGGACCTTAATGGTTTCGAGACGGCAACTCTTATCTATGAGCGCGACAAGCTGAAGCACATACCCATTATATTCATTACGGCCAACGACCATGGAGAAGAGAACATGTTCAAGGGCTACCAGATGGGTGGTGTGGATTATATCTATAAGCCGATCAATCCTGACCTGCTTCGCGCAAAGGTGTCGGTGTATGTTGAGCTCTATAACAAGAACCACCAGCTGATGGCACAGGAGCAAAAGCTCATTGCCGCAAATAAGAACCTGGAGCGCGAGATACTTGAAAGGATCAATTCTGAAGAAAAGGTAAACAGGCTGAACAAGCAATTGATGGAAAACATCAACCAGCTTAAAGTTACCAACGAAGAGCTGGAACGTTTTGCCTATGTGGCTTCTCACGATCTGCAAGAGCCACTCAGGAAGATCATCATTTTCGGCGATCGCCTGGTTGCAAAGTTCAGAGACCCGTTGGGCGATGAAGGGCAGGGCCTTTTGGAAAGAATGATGAAGGCGTCGAACAGGATGCAGTTACTCATTAAGAACTTGCTCGCTTTCTCAAGGTCGGCTACCAACAATAATGACTCCTACCAGGAAACCCCTTTGAATGCATTGCTCGATGGGGTATTATCAGATCTTGAGATACAGATCGAACAGAAACAAGCGGTGTTCCATATCGGTGAGCTGCCTACACTGTACATTATACCCGGCCAATTCAGGCAGTTGTTCCAGAATCTTGTTATCAATGCACTGAAGTTTAGCAAGGAAGACGTACCGCCTGAGATCAATATCTACTCAGAGAAAGTAAAAGGTATGTACTTGAATGACGTGCCTAATGCAGTAATGGACCAGGACTATCATCGCATAATTGTAAAAGACAACGGCATCGGTTTCGATCAGCAGTATGCAGAGCAAATATTCACTGTCTTCAAGCGCCTGCATAGCTTCGATGAATATGAAGGCACAGGCATTGGCCTTTCTATATGCAAGAAGATCATAGATCAATACAACGGTAGCATAAGTGCACAGAGTGCCATAAACGAAGGCGCTACATTTGTAATAACATTGCCTGCAGCGGTCACGGAAAAGGTACCGCAGGCGGTACAGGAATAAAAGTAAAATGCCCCGACATATCGGGGCATTTTACTTTTAGTGATCCTGTAGGGACTCGAACCCTAGACCCGCTGATTAAGAGTCAGCTGCTCTACCAACTGAGCTACAGAATCGGTTGGGAGAGCAAATATAAGTGAACTAAAGTTTCCAGTCAATAAGCTGGTTCACCCATTCGTTTCTAAAATGAGTTTGCACTTTGATGTAGTTATCAGTGTAGCCATCCATCATGCCATTCTTCTCAGCGCTTTCAAACAACACTTTGCGTGTTTGGCCGGTGTGTAGTGATGAGAAGTATTGCATCTTCTGATAAGAAAGGTTGCGCAACACTTTATTACGTTCCTGGCGGATGTGCACAGGTACTACTGGCTTCATGTCGATGGCAAGTGTATTAGCGCGCTCTGAGTAAGTGAAGACGTGCAGGTAAGAAACATCGATATCATGAAGGAAGTCAAATGTTTCTTTGAATTCAGTTTCGCCTTCGCCGGGGAAACCAACGATCACATCTACACCAATGCAGCAATGCGGCATCAGGGTCTTGATCTTTGCTACTCGGTCTGCATAAAGTTCTCTCCTGTATCGACGACGCATCGCACCAAGTATGGTGTTGCTACCGCTTTGCAAAGGGATATGGAAATGCGGCATGAACTTCTTCGACTGGGCTACGAATTCGATGACCTCATCAGTAAGCAGGTTGGGCTCTATTGATGAGATGCGGAAGCGTTCAATGCCGTCTACTTCGTCCAGCGCCTGTACCAGTTCATAGAAGCTTTCTTCACGCTTTTTGCCACCGTCTGTGCCCTTACCGAAATCGCCGAGGTTGATACCTGTAAGTACGATCTCTTTGGTGCCGGTGCGGGCAAGTTCCTGCACATTAGCAAGTACGCCGGTAATGCTATCGCTACGGCTATGCCCGCGTGCTAACGGTATGGTGCAGAAGCTGCAGTTATAATCACAACCGTCCTGCACTTTCAGGAAGGTACGTGTACGGTCGTTGATAGAGTAGGAACTATGAAAGCCGCTTACTTCTTCTATCTCACAGGCGTGCACTTTATCCTGGTTGCCTTTGGTAAGGTCTTGCAGGTGGCGGGCAAGATTGAACTTCTCAGCTGCACCCAACACCAGGTCAACGCCCTCGATCTCAGCTATTTCCTTCGGCTTCAGCTGCGCGTAACAGCCGGTTATCACGACCATGGCCTCTGGTGCACGGCGTTGTATACGGCGCACTATCTGGCGGCATTCTTTATCAGCATTCTCGGTCACCGAGCAGGTGTTGATCACATACACGTCAGCCTCCTCCTCGAAGTCCTTCTTAACAAAGCCATCTGTTTCCAGCATGCGGCTAAGTGTCGATGTTTCGGAGTAGTTGAGCTTGCAGCCCAGTGTATGAAATGCTACGGTTTTCATTTGGGAGGGGCAAAATTACAGATAATTCATGGTTTTGGTTGTATGGGATAAAAATCGTAACTTTATGGTTTATAATATATTACAAAAAACGAGAGAGAGAACGTGAAGAAGACTTATGTGATTTTGGCTGTAGCAGCCATGGGCCTAATGAGTTGCGAGAAACTCCCAAACCTGACCAATTTTGCTAATATTTCCAAGGATTTTACGTACAAGGAAACCATTGATGTGCCCAAAGTAGAGGGATTGCCAGACAGCCTGGGGCCTTTACCTAACGGTGGTATGAGCGCATATTTACCGCCCATGGCTTTTGCAACCAACTCAGAGAAGTACATCAGCGAAAGCGGCAGTGCAATTAACCTGGTAAAAACAGTGACGCTGAAGCAATTAGGGGTAACTATCGTACAGCCGGCTGATAAAAACTTCGATTTCCTGGATACCATACGGGTATATGCTTCGGCTCCCGGGCTAGAGGAACAATTGGTAGCGCATAAATACGGTGTGCCCAAAGGCTTGCAGAAACTGGACCTGGACGTAGAACCTACTATAAACATGAAGGAATACTTCCTGCAGGACACCATGTATGTTCGTTTCGGCGGGTTCTTTAACGCAGTTCCTTCTACCGAAAGCAAGATCGAGCTGAGTACCGTGTATAACATGGTGGCCAACCCGCTGCAGAAGTCGGAATAACCAGTAAAATAAGGTGTTTTCACCTTTGTCATGTAGCTGATCAGTAGTAACTTTGCGACGAATTTATATTTATGAAAAAGTATTATTTGGTACTTGCATTGGCTGCTAGCGGACTGATGAGCTGTGAAAAACTGGAACATCTCGGAGACATTTCCAGGGACTTTACTTATACCGAAACGGTTGAAATGCCGGAGGTTCCGGGTTTGCCTGATATCGATACACTGCCTGAGGGTGGTTTTACCGGTTATGCACCAACAATGGCTATGGCAACAAATTCGAAGCAATACGTTGGTGAAAGCGGAAGCACCCCTGACCTGGTAAAGCATGCTAAAATGACCAAACTGCTGGCTAGCATACTGCAGCCTACAGGAGCAAACTTCGACTTTATGGACACTGTGCGGATGTTTGTGTCTGCCGAGGGACTGGAAGAAAAACTGATAGCGTATAAGTATGGTATACCAAAGGGAACACAGCAACTGGATCTTGATGTAGACTCTGTGAACCTGAAACAGTACTTCCTGAAAGATAGCATGTACATCAGGTTTGGTGGTCACTTTATTGGTGTTCCTGATTCGAACACTAAGGTGGAACTGAAGACCACTTTCAATATGCTGGCTAACCCCCTGAAGAAGAACTAGTGTAGGATCCATAGTATATAATTTAAAAGGCCCTTGCGATTGCAAGGGCCTTTTTCTATTTCTTAAAACCTGTAGCCGACCTTGAAGCCGAACTGCACCAGCGGGCCGTCATTGTTGAAGCCGTTGTCGCTTTCATCGACATAAGGGAAGCCGAGGCCGAACTCAAGACCGAAGTGCAGGTGATCGGTCGGGTTAACGTTCAGTGAGTTGTTCACGATCATGCCGAGCTTGTAGAAGTCGTCGGTAACAAACTGGCTGAAACCATTGTTGAAGGTCTCATACGTTTGGCGGCCAAACGCGTATACCAGGTTAGCTGCTAGGCCATACCTTACCATTCCTTTACCACCTGTAGGGTAGAATTTGATACCCGGCATAAAGTAGTAAGTAGGATCGCTTTCAGGAATGCTGCCATCCAGCCTTTTTACGGCTATAGCCACTGGCAGGTAGAAGCTGATGTAATTGTTCTCTTTGTCCAGTACACGCTCGTAACTGATGCCAAAACCGGCACCTTCGTCAGTAAGCTGCATGGGCGATACGGCGATGATATTGTTGCCGTAATGACACGGGTTTACTGGCTTCTCAACCACTTCATCATCGGTGTGCCTGCCTGGGCGTGGTGGCATTGGTGGGCCGGGGCGACGCGTATTGATCGTTTCGGTCGTGCCATTTTCGTAGGTGATCTTCGTAACGTCTGCCTTGTCGATCACATAGCTGGGCCCATCAGGGTTTGAGAGCTTTTTGTACGAGATGGTCTTCGTGCCTATCTCAACTACTTTACCTTCTACTATAGTACCGTTGCGTTTTTGTATCTGGTCCTGGGCCAGTACAGAGCCGGCCATCAATAGGGCTAAAAGACTTAAAGAACAAGCTTTAATCATAGAGTTGTGAGTTTTAACATTATATCAGCACGTATTATGCCAGTTATTGAAATTACGTTTTTATAATCGGGAATTATTTGCCATACGTGAATTTCCCGTATTCGCTTTCCACAACCACTTCTTTTACGTCCGAAGCTTCTACATGACCGGAGATCTGCGCGTCGATATTGAAGCTGCGGGCTATCTCTACAATGCTTGCCGCCGTTTCTTTATCGGTGTATATCTCGAGGCGCTGGCCCATGTTGAATACCTGGTACATTTCTTTCCAGTCGGTGCCTGCCGATTTCTGTATCATTTTGAACAGCGGCGGAACTGGCAGCAGGTTGTTCTTTACCACGCGCATAGGCCTTGGCAGGTAGTGCAGCACCTTGCTCTGGCCGCCACCACTGCAGTGGATGATGCCGTGTATCTTATCGAAATGCTGTTGCAGCACTTTCAGCACCACAGGCGCATAGGTGCGGGTAGGAGACAGTATCATCTTACCTACGTTCAGCGGTGTTTCGGTAGCATCCAGCAGGCCGTAGTTACCATTATATACCACATCCGAAGGCAGGTTCGGGTCTACACTTTCAGGATATTTGGTAGCGTATTCCTTCTTCAGCAACTCGTGGCGGGCGCTGGTGAGGCCGTTGCTGCCCATACCGCTGTTGTATTCGTCTTCGTAAGTAGCTTGTCCGTAGCTGGCCAGCGATACTACTACATCACCTTCGGTCAGCTTTTCGGTGGTTACCAGCTTGTCGCGGCGCATGCGGGCAGCCATGGTACCGTCTACTATTACGGTGCGTACCACGTCTCCCACATCGGCGGTTTCGCCACCCATCAGGCGTACTTCGATGCCGTGCTGCTGCAGGGTGTCGAAATAAGACTGCGTGCCGTTGATGAGCTCAGAGATCACATCGCCCGGTATCAGGTGCTTGTTGCGGCCAATGGTAGATGAATAAGTGAACGGACCTGTAGCACCTACGCACAGCATGTCGTCAATGTTCATCACGATGGCGTCTATGGCGATGCCTTTCCATACGCTCAGGTCGCCCGTTTCTTTCCAGTACATATAGGCCAGGATAGACTTGGTACCGGCGCCATCGGCGTGCATCAGGTTGCAATAAGCCTCATCGCCGCCCCAGTAGTCGGGGTATATTTTACAGAAGGCGTTGGGGTACAGCCCCATGTCCAGTTTAGATATGGCTTTGTGCACATCTTCTTTCTGGGCCGAAACGCCACGCTGGTTGTATCTGTTGTTATCGCTCATTTGGCGGCAAAACTAAGTTTTTTAGCCGGCAGTTACCAGCGGGAATATGCCTAAAAATGTTGCCGTTTGTTGTCGTTTTGGGGAGGATTTCAGCAGCAACAACTAGTTGGAATGTGCGTCATTTCGCCTTGTATGCTTCTACAGGAGCGGGTTTCGGGGTTATAATGCTGTTTGGGGAAATGGAGATCGTTGTTGCTGGCTGTTGGATAGAGTTTCATGGTGGTTTTTGGTTATGTGAAGGGTGGGGGGATTAGGCTTTTAGTCAGGGTTTAATTTACTACTACAAATATACTTCATTTTGATGAATTTGACAATCTGTTTTTAGTAAATTTGAATAACTAAAACTCTATCACATGTCAACAGGTACTATCTATTTTACCTTTCCCATCGCTATTTTCAAAGACGCCTTTCGCGATATAAAGAAGTGCTGCAACAACGCGTTACTTTATGCAGCTTATGAACTAACAACAGAAATGGAATCCGGTACAGACGAAGAGATGATGGAAGCTGCCGCCGGCGAGTTAGAGATCATTTTCGGTGATTATGAAATTGCTTATGAAGCTGGCGAGGAGCTGTATGATGAACACAATGGCACACCCATGACCAGTATTTCGTCTCAAATTCTGTTTGACTACAAGAATGAGAAGACTGAATTTGAGATAGCCTGCTTTTTGGGGTTTGCAGCGTTTAGATCAATATTGCAGACCAAACCTTACTGCAAAACCAACAAAGCTCATATCCACGCGCGTATGTGCGGGTATGCCTCAGTGAAGACCCTACCGAAAGAGTTGCCCGAAATTGAGCAGAAGTACGCTGCCAGGTATCATATGGACAAGGTGATCAGACATCTTGAACTGAATTGGTACCTCAAGACATTCTCCAACCACACCCGGGGTATATACTTTGGCTTTGACAAGACTAGCCTGGAAGCGCTGGCATTAGTTAATGAGCAGGCAAAGAAGAAAACAAAAGAAGCCCAGTTAAAACAGGCGAAAGCAGATGCCCTGGCTAAAGCAAAGACTAGCCTCAATGGCAGCAAATAGAAAGCATATACACAGCTCACTATCGACGGGAAATTTGAAATTGAGCCGAACTTTTGTTCATTGACCGCAACAAGACCACAGCACCTTAAATAAGTCACTTAAGTAAGACACTAAAAGAAGAAACTTAAGAAAGACATCTACGAATGCGTTTTTCGGTCGAAGAAGTCGGAGTCGTCGATGGTTGGAGGTTTTGTGCCAGTTGAGAGGTGTAACCACAATGGAAGCGACATGCTACTGTCATATTTCTGTTTGCTATAAGTATTGCTTTTTGTTTCAATGTCCGCATATTATATTTGGATTTACTATCCTATGGCCAAATATCTAGCAATGATTTTTCCTTTTTTGCTGTTGAGTAGGGTATTCGTGTGTCTACAACGAATTGCTGCCCGGACTATTGGCGTAATTATTCGACTGCAGTTCGTCATTATCTTATTGACGTCTGGGTTTATTAAAGCCGGAGCGCAAAATCTTGTTTCTAATGCAAGTTTTGAAGAGCATACTGACTGCCCGTCAAAAGCCGGTGATTTGGCGAAATGTCTGGGGTGGGAATCTTATACAGGAGGCAGTCCGGACTATTTTCATGGTTGTGCGTCGAGTGGAATTGCAGGAGTACCTGGAAACGTCGCGGGAACACAGTCCCCTCATGACGGACAAGCATATGCCGGATTTGCTACCTATTCAAAGATCCCTAGTCCTCTATGGTCCGATTATAGGGAGTATATTACTACCAGTATTCAGCCATTAGTTATTGGTGAAATGTACCAAGTGTCGTTGTCTGTTTCTCTCAGTGAAGGCTCCCAATTTGGCTCTAACAACATTGGTGTGTTTTTTTTTGACAAAGGCACCCATTTTATACCTACATATGACTTGGTGAAGGTTAAGCCGCAAATATCTTATTCTTCTAGCGGTGTGATAATGAATACTGTAGATTGGATCAGACTCAATTCCATGTTTATACCTGATTCAGCGTATACAAACATTGTAATTGGCGGCTTTAAACCATCTGATTCTATTTTGGTAGCTGAGCGATATGGAGGTACCGAAATAGCTTACTACTATGTTGATTCAGTTGTTGTGCGAAAAGTGCCAAAATTCAACGAAAGGAAATTGTGCGTCGGCTCGTCAATATCGGTGCCATACGTTGTAAGGGAGGGGGGAGATTTTTCGTCCGACAATATATTCCTTTTGCAATTGTCGGACCCATTCGGTGACTTCGCGAATGCGGTTACTATCGGAAGCGCAAATAGAGAATCTGGTGTGATAGATGGTACTCTGCCTAGTATTTTGCAAACAGGCGGTGGCTACAAAGTGAGGATTGTCTCTACCTCGCCAGAACATACAGTTTGGGTATACGATGACAGCATTCGGATTGATTTTGTCTCCTCCGTCGTTGCTGGAATAAAAGACCTGCCAGACTATAGTGGTGTACAATTAACCGCGGATGCTTCCCCGGGGAGAAGTTACGAATGGACGGGGCCGAACGCTTTTGTTTCAAAGGAACAGTATCCAATTATTGTCAGTCCTACTATCGCAGACAGTGGTATTTATATTGTCACGGCAACAATTGATGGTTGTTTTACTCGGGATACCATAAACTTTGATTTTATAGAGTCTCTAATCGGAGTGCCATCTGCGTTTAGCCCTAATGGTGATAATATAAATGACATCCTATACATTAATAGTTCAAAGAATGTTCAAGAACTGCACCTGAAAATATTTAATCGATGGGGACAAATGGTTTTTGAAACAACAGATATTAAGAAGGGTTGGGATGGCAGGGTTAAGGGGCAAGCACTCGAACCGGAAGTTTTTGGTTATGTGCTTAGCGCAACTCTAATAAATGGGCAGCCCTTCATTACAAAGGGGAATGTTACCCTCATACGATAGAGCTTTTGCGTCAGGGGGAAGGCACCGAGTCTCTATTATTGACACTTGACGAGGACGGAAATGAGTTGCTATCTTTAGAAATTATATGTTAACTGCACGAACTCTTGTACCTGTCATCCTGGCCGGACTATTCGGTTGTAATAGTGGTAACAGATCTTCTGCTAGCAAGGAGATAGAAATAGAGAAAAAAGCAGTTGACAGTGCACCCAGCACCAATGTACGGATAGATCAGCCCACCGACAAAATTCCTGACACTATCAAGAGGTTCAATGTCGACGATTATCCAGTGACCATTGAAATGCTGCGAGACACTAGCAGCAATAATTCTTCTCATAAAATGCAAAGCGGGAAACTATTTTCGTTTGATAAGGCCTGGTTTAGAAACGACTCTATAAATCAGACACTCGTTTTCGAGCTGGCTACTGATTATCATCGATTTGAAACTTTCCATTTTTATAGCAATCAGTTTCCAGCAGACTTGATGAAGCAAATAGGTCTCAATACAGAAGGGGGTGAACTAGCAAATGAACAGCAAAAAATAACGGACTTCAAAGGTTTTGTAAACCAGGCTATTCCTATCAAATCCTCCTATTTCGTGACAAATAAGGGGTTCAAGCTGGGGACCACAAGGCAACAAGCGGTTAATGTGTATGGAAGTCCTGATAAGCAATCCATAGTAGATGGAATTGAAAAGTTGGAGTGGGAGTTCATAGGCGATGAATTGTATACTGAGAAAATCGATCTGAAAGGCAAACCACTTGCAATGAACAGTTTTGGCCACCAGGTTACCATGTATTTTGTAAAAGGGAAATTAACCGCGTTGATCTTGTTTAACGATATACCCTGATAATGCTCCAGCCGTTGTTGGTGTTCTTCACCAACAACGATATAGGTGAGCACTCACATTACACAACATCGTTGGTGAAGAACACACAACGATGGCGGTTAGATTCATTGTGTCCTAGGGTGAGCTTATCGCAAAGGACTCGCCGGTAACCAACTGGCGCGGGTCTTCCGCAGGACGACCCGTGTCTGAAAAGTCCTGCCGGTCTCTGACCGGCATTTGAAATACAACTGCTCAAATGGACGACAGCTGCGTTCAATTTGTAATGAATAGCTGTCAATTATTGACTTCGCACTTCGATAGGTGCAGAATAATATCATCCTGCCGCTGCTCTTTGAATGCCGGTCAGAGACCGGCTGAATTATTTGGACACGAGTGATCCTGCGGAACACTCGCGCCAGCGTATTGAATGTTGGATTGTTGTCTTTGTTTGGGCTGCTTTTTAAATATAACCGAAAGTGCTATATTTATTTTCTCGCCGGTCTCGTGAATAAGCACCCGGCGACATTAAGGCTATTGTGCCGCGGCCTGTGCCAGAACCAGGTAGGGGAAAGAATCAGCAGGAACTTCGCTAATCAACTAATTATAAACAATGAGCGAGAGCATAACACTAAACTATATTGACAAACTGCATCAATCATTACAAAGCGTTGGTCAGGCACTCCACTTAAGTATAAAATGGAACTTTTTTATTTGCCTGTTTTTACTGCTCATTTTTCTGGGAGAGGTGACTCCGGCTAGTAAGATATCAATTGAGGGATTCGATATCGAATTTTCTCTTACGTTATTGACAATGGCCTTGTCATGTATTATAACATGGATGCTGGTGCAGATTTTGGGGCTATCGATTCAGGAATCGGACATAAGAGATTCAATAATCAGACTGTACGCGTCGATTTCTTTTAGCGATGATAGTTTGAACGATAACAACGCCAGCCCGTTGGAATACCCAAGTTACTTAACGATACCATTCCGGCCCAGGGCTTATGGAAAGTCGGCAAAAGCAATTTTGTATTCAAATGTTTTATTGATATTGGCTACGCTATTCATTTTTGTACTTCCCATAGTTACGCAAATTGTAGTGTTAGTAAAACTTTTTGCCAGTCAGGGAGTTAAATGGTGGATTATTGCAGTATTGATCCCGCTAATTTGCATCTCCATAATTACAGTCGTTACTTTTGTAAGAGAATTGTTGCGCTAGAAAATGCTCCCCCTTTGGTTGGGTGTTGTCCCCCGTTGGCGCGAGTATGCCGAAAAGCATCGCAGTAGCGTACTCGTGTCGCGGAACGCATGTGTCATGATACAGGCTCGAGAACGCCGCCCACTTTTCAATGCTGCATTCTCGCGCCAACATATGAAGGCGACAACTATTTTAATCTACCTTACACTCAACACTAACACCGGGCTGGTCGAGATACTGCTCTTGATGGAATTTCTTTTCCTCTTCACATTTCTGCTCCACTTTAGTTCTCGATTTTTTGTATTCGGTTTTTGTAGTGGTTACACTTCCGTGGTCGCTAATGGTACAGTGGCAGGTGAGCGCAGGCCTTGTGCAGGATGCGAAGGTCAGCATACCAATAAGAGCAATGGCGGGGATTGGGCGGCACTTTTTCATTAGATCATTTTACCTGGAGCGCGAAATTAGGGAAAATAAACAACCCGCCCCAGCTCGCCGTAATCGCATTCTGGCGCCAACATAATAGTGTTAGGATGGAGAAGTGACAGTGACTTGCGAATTTGCTACGGGCACAGTCTTTTCAGCGAAATACATGTTCATCAGCCCCTTGTTCTTAGCGTCTATTTCTCCCCGGAAACTGCAGGAGAAGTTATCCTTTACCAGGGCGTAAGTGGTTTCGGAAATGTTTATCCTGCCCGGTTCGCTTTTTTGTTCCATGCGCGCGGCGATATTTACAGCATCGCCCCAGATATCGTATGAGAATTTTTTGATGCCCACAATACCTGCCACCACGCTGCCGGAATTGATACCTATGCGTATGCCGAAGCCGCTGTCGCCCATGGTGGCTTTACGCGCTGCCATAAAATCCCTGATCTCGATAGCAGCATTGATGATATCGGTGGCATGGTGATCATTGGGCGAAGGCAGGCCCGATGCGGCCATGTATGCATCGCCTATTGTCTTTATTTTTTCTATACCGTATTTGCCTATGATGGTATCGAATGCCTTAAAGCAATAATGGAGTTCGGCCACCAGTTCTTCCGGTGTCAGCTTCTCGGCGGTGGTAGTGAAGTTTACAAAATCGGTGAAAAGAATGGTGACGTCGTCGAACCTTTTTGCATCTACGCCGCCCTTTGCTTTTAGCTCTTCCGCCACGTGTTGGGGCAAAATATTCAGCAGCAGGTTTTCGGAGACCTGCTTTTCCTCTTTGATCGTTTCATTTGCCGCGCTGATGATGGCGTTCGATCTTTTTGCGCTGCTATAGTTGCGGTAGATGAGGAATGCCAGTGCCAGCAGTACTGCCACAGCTGCAAACCCGCTATAGCTCATCATGCGCTGTCTTTGCAAGCGGAACGCCGCAATCTTGTCCTCATCGGCCTGCCTGATGCTGTCTGCCGCCTGCCTGCGGTCAAAATCGCCCTGCATGCTGAGCCTGGTAAGCTCTTTGGCTTTATCGGCATTGTATATGCTATCGCGCAGGCCTATGAACTGTTTATACGCTTCAAATGCTTTTTGCGGCTGCCGCATCCCGCTATAGGTTTCGCTGAGTACCTCCCAGGCATTTTTTTCATCGTTCCGGGCCCCGTTTCTTTGGGCCACTGCTATGGCCTGCAACAGGTAACCGGATGCATTACTGTACTGTTTCCTGTAGTTCTCTATTTTGCCCAGCGTGGTATAGGCCCACACCTGTTTAGGTTCATTGTCATGATTCGTTGCTGTTTCGCGCGCCCGGGTGGCGTAGGCGAGGGCTTTTTCGATGTCCTTTTGTTCGAAATAGGCAGTGGCGAGGTTATTCAATACCTCCTCTTCAAAAATGTTGTTTTTTGCATCGGTCAGTGCGGCAAGGAAATATGGAATACTCTCAGCGCTTCTGTTGTTCAGGATATACCAGTTGCCTATACCATTGTTGGCAACTACAGAGATGTCTTTGTCTTTTAAAATACTGTTACCGCTTAACGCTTTATTGTAGTTCGTCAACGCTTTATCATAATCCTTCATTTGGACGTAGATATCGCCAACGTTCAAAAGCAGCATCATTTGCATCATGCGGTATGATGCAGGAATGAGTTTATCTGCCAGGATGGTGTCGTTGAGTATTTTTAGTGATTGTTCATAAGCGTCCAGCGCTTTCGGGTAATTACCAAGTTCGGCGTAAAATTGTCCTTTATTTCCCAGTGTGCCCAGTATCTCGTCCTTGCGAGGTTTGAGTTGTATGATCTTGTCACAATAACCGATGGCTGCTGCATAGTTTCCTTCCAACTGATAGGTAGTCGCTTTGTCGGTATATACGCCTATCAGGCCCTTCTTGTCATTTTTATCGATGGCTATTTGTTCCAGCTGCTGGTAGGTATTCATGGCAGCGGAATAGTCCTTTAAACAATACCTGTACACATCAGCTATTTTGTACAAGCTATTGTAAATACCCGTTCCCCAGTCCAGCTTCTGGGCGAGCGTTAGCGCCCTTTCTCCGTATCCGAGTTTTGCTTTGCAATCCCCGGTTCCGTCCATAGCGGATAATCTTGTCAGCATCATTACTTTCCCGGTGTCTTCGGGGGCAGCTGAAAGGATCTTTTGCAGGGAATCAGTTGTTTTCTGCAGGCCGGGCGATTGGGCAAGAACCGTAGTACCGCAGCCCATAGAGAGTAGCAGAAAAACTACAACCGAACACATCGCCCTTATATGCATGTAAATAAAAATACAAATTATAAAATTTATACAAATAAAAGAGTAGTATTATGCCAGTTAAGTTCTATCTCTTCACACATATACTCCTTTTACACTTAAAACAATTGAAAATGAACCACCAACTGGTAAGAAATGCAGGCGTTATCCTGATGTTCAGCTTCCTGGCTGCATGCACGGGTACGGATACCAAAACCGGCGAGGAAACCAACACGGATACCGTGACAGCAGCACCCAAACCCAAACCTTTCGACGTGCTGGGAATGGTACACAGGGCGGCCAGTGCTCCCGGCGCGGGCCCTGTGCTGCCTATGACCGTGCAGTACGGCATTAAACAAGGAGCTGCCGCGCAATGTAATGCAGGAGCAGGTATTTGCAATGTTACAGGTACAGGTTCGGGTTCGACTATCTGTGATACATTGCAGATAGTAGGCGGCAGCCTCGTGATCACTACGGATAAAGCGTTACTGGATACCGGAGCTGGTGTGCCGGTTTACGACAGCTTCAAAAGATATGGCATGAACGGCGTCGTTAGTTATGGAGCTGGTTTTAATTTTGGCAGGCCGTTAAGCAGGAAGTTGGGTGCTGCGGACACTATATCCATAAAACAAGGAATGCCGATGGTCTTTGCATCCAACGAATCCGAGCCGGGAAAGGTGAAGATCATAACCTACGGGGCTATACGGGGGAACAGTGCCTGCGTCAGCTTCAACAATTGCGCCGGCAATGCATCCAGTTTTTCCCTTTCCCTGGCAGCTGCTGACGCAGACTGCTTAGGCCAGGCATATACCGGTTTCTACGATGCCGGGGATGGTTCTGGTACCGGTACTTTAGTTGTTTATATGAGGACAGATTCAATGCCGGGCCTGGGCGACTGTATGCCGCACCCTGATCCGGGTAGTTTAGCGACTACGTGGTTAAACTTCCAGCTTGCAAGCGACGTGGAGATCAATCCTAACACCACGTCTATTCCCGCTGGTTCGGTGATCTCTGCGGCGCAGAATAATGCGCAGCAACTGGCAATTTATCCTACAGGCTGGTGCATGCTGACCCTGAACGTCACTTTGCCGGGCGGTGATAAAGCGACCACAAAGAAATAGTAACAAAAGCATTCAGATAGTTGGCGCGGTATCTGTTGGTATCGCGCCAATTCGTTTTTGGGGAGGAGAGTAGTTGTTGTCATGAAGGTGATGGCGCCGGGTCCATATTCAGGAGGTTCGGCGAGGATCCAATGGGGATTTAGTCATAATTTCCCGTCAATTATGTCAGCCAAACGATATGAAATACTGCAATCACTGCCGACTTATGGTCCACTGTATGTTCCGATAACTGCAGATGGCGATCCATTTTATTCTGAGGGTTTTGTAGTGCGGTTCTATAAATCTGACGGGACAGATTGGGTGGCAAATTTTCAACCCGGTTGGACGGATTTAAAGGCGGTAATTGAGCTTAAAGATACCCCCAATCTATTAATAGTTGCTTGTGGGAGTTGTTATTTCATGAATCCGAATGATAGGACTCCTATTGATGTTTTTGGGGCAGGGTATTCCAATATTTTGAAGGCAAGCAATGATCGGGTCATCTTGCACGATCCAACGAATTTGACCATTGTTGAATCGGATGGAACTCATTGGTATACTGAACGAATTTCGTGGGATGGTTTAGAAGATCTGAGAGTTGAAGGCAATAAAGTGGTGGGACTGTCATTCGATCCAACGAATGATGCGGACGAGTGGGTTGAGTTTTCCTATGATCTTGACGCGAAAATTCTGGAGGGTGGAAGTTATCACAGATACGATAACAAGAAACCGTGGTGGAAAATATGGTAACCTAAGCCGATATAAAGATTCTTTTCTTCCCCGCGAATACGAAGTAAATTGCGCTTCAATAATAAACCACACAAAAACATCAACATGGAATTCAATCCCGCCAACCCGATCGTTCAACTCTGCCTGCAAGGCATGGGCATGGAAGAAAATGGCAACCTAGAAGAAGCAGGCAGGATCTTCCTGCAGGCATGGAACGAAGCAACTAATGATTTCGAAAAATTTCTTGCTGCTTATTATGTAGCCCGGGTGCAAAGCAACGTTGCAGACAAATTGAAATGGTACGAGACGGCTTTGCAGCTGGCATTAAAGTTAAATGACGACGCCGTTAAGGCAGCTTTCCCTGCGCTGTATGCGAATATTGCCCGGTGTTATGGAGCACTCGGCGACGTTGACAATGCAAAAAAGAACCAGGAATTGGCCATTTCATTCAGAGATAATCCTTCTGACAACGGCCCCTTCTATCATGGCACGAGAGCTGACCTGCAGGTTGGTGATCTGCTGACGCCCGGTCGCGAGTCGAACTATAAAGCGGAGTTCCTGATGAATCATATCTACTTCACAGCCCTCGTTAATGGTGCGGGTCTTGCTGCTGCTTTAGCAAAAGGCGAGGGGAGTGAACGTGTGTACATTGTAGAACCAACCGGCATTTTTGAAAACGACCCTAACGTTACCGACAAGAAATTCCCCGGTAATCCAACACGTTCTTATCGTACCCTTGCGCCATTAAAGGTCGTGGGCGAAGCAACGGATTGGGTGAGACAAACACCTGAGCAGATAGCAAAATGGAAGGAAAAGCTGGCCAATTCTACAGGCGAGATCATTAACTAGCGCGTCGTTGTGCGCTCAATGAGCCCCGCTGCCTGGCTTACCAGTATGTCGAGCATATCCAGCTGGTGTTGCGACGGTGTGTGCGGATAAGCCCAGTGTGTAGACACCATACCGAGAAGTTTTCCAGCTTCTGAATATACAGGTGTGCTTTGCGCAGCGTATACGCCGCCATCAATGAATACAGACAGCGTTGGTGAATTCTGCATGAACTCCGCGGTACGGTAATCGGGTACGATCACGCGCCTGCGTGTTCTTAATACCTCGCCGCAAGAGCTGTCTGTATAGTGGTACACCCATTCCCAGTATTCCTCTGCCTCGGGTGTAAATCCGTGTGCTGCAACTATGCGCAGTTTGCCAAAGCTGCCAGGTTCGGGGTAGAGTAATTGCATAGTGGCAAACTGTGAGCCCATTATGGCAACGGCTGCGTCAACAATTTTTTTATATAGGATCGTTGGTTCTAGTTCACTGTGGAGCTCAACACCAAGTCTATCCAACAGTGCTGTATCGTGCTGGTTGCTAATTTCTTCTGACGGCCCATTTGCTGGTTTGATATTTGCTTCACTCATGACTAAAGACAATCGTCTATAAATGTATCAAATTAATGCCAGTACAGCTGCTACTCTGCGAGAACAAATAATGGCTGGACATACAAAAGAAAAAGAGGTATGCGTAGCGCTTTGATGCCCATCTTAAAAAACTCTTTAACTAACACATTAAATAGTGCTTAAACGGTATGGGACTATACGAACAAATCAAGGAGAGTTTTGACAAGCAGGGTTTAATGCACTCCCTGAATGCCCACCTGGCGAGTGTTCAGGACGGCGAGGTTAAGGTGGCTTGTGAATTTTCGGCCGGGGTAACACAGCAGGACGGCTACTTTCATGGTGGTGCCATCACCAGCATACTGGACAGTGCCTGTGGTTATGCTGCCTGGACAAAGATCCCCGAAGGCAAAGAGGTCCTGACTGTGGAGTTCAAGGTCAATTTCATCAAGGCTGCAAAAGCAAACAAAATTGTTGCTGTAGGAAAAGTGATCCATGCGGGAAAGACACTGATGTTTTGCGAAGGGGAGGTCTTTGATGAAACCGAAACAACGGTTCTTGCAAAGATGTCGACAACTATGATCGTGATCGCAAAGTCTGTCTGAAATAATTACATGGATCGGGTAAAAAAATCTGCCAGCGATTGTAACCTTCCGGAAGTTGCAATAATCAAACTAAAGACGACCAATGAAAAAGTCATACTTTAGACGGCGCAACTGATCGAATAAAGCATTTATGGAAGAGCACATAGTTAAGATACTAAGCACAGAGTACCTGACGCATAATGTGAAACGTATCAAGGTGGAGAAACCCGAAGGCTACAGCTTTATTCCCGGCCAGGCTACGTGGGTGGCGATCAATAAGCCGGAATGTAAACATGATGTCAGGCCATTTTCATTTACATCGCTGAACGCATGGCCGGAGCTGGAATTCACCATCAAAATATACCGTGAGCATCACGGCGTAACTGCGCAAATAGAGAAACTACAAAAGGGAGATGAACTGATCATACACCATGCATTTGGTGTAATTAGTTACAAAGAACCCGGCGTGTTTATTGCGGCAGGGGCGGGCATCACACCTTTCCTCGCTATACTCCGGCAGTTGAAAGAAGACGATAAGCTGGCAGGCAATTCTCTTATCTTCTCCAACATGACGGTGGATGATATTATTCTTTTGGAGGAGCTGAATGAGATATTAGCGAAAGATCTGCATATAGTGCTGACGAGAGAGGGCGTAATAGGTTTTCACGATTTACGTATCAGCGAAGACTACCTGATTGATACAATAAGAAATTTTAGCCAGCATTTTTATATCTGTGGACCTTCACAGTTTGTGAAAGATATGCAGGGCATGCTCCTTAACCTGGGGGCGAAAGCGGATACAATTATTTTTGAAAAGTAGGTGATGTTCGTTGTTTGAAGTGTGCCATTCCCGGTCACGCGCTCCTCGGTATCTTATACATGGTGAAGTATAAAGGCATATTCAGGACTACAGGTAGCGTTATCAGCACCTGGTCGAAGAAGCCGTCAATTTCTTCTTTGCGCATCTTCGGCTCCACTGCACGGAAAACGGCTTTGGCTTCTTCCAATGAAGCGACAGGAAAGAATGGGGCGATAGGATCATCCGGAATGTCATTTAGCAGCTCGAAAGTCACTCGGTAATCCAGCCTGAATGAGCCGTCGCCATTGTCTATGGCGATATTCTGGTAGTCCACGTCGTTGTCGTAATGCAGGCTCATAGCTTCAACAATTTCATTGAAGTCCATAGTCAAAGTTTGCATGAAAATATCAAAATTCTGTTTTTTTAATAGTCTATTGGTATAGTTTTTAATATGTAGCCACTATATCATCTCAAAATATTGCTACATGAAAACAAAAACACTTGTAATCATTGCTATTGCATTTTTTGTCGCTGGCAATTTATATGCCCAGGATAAGAAATCGGGTACCATGCACCACATGTCTATGGGCAATGCCGGCAAACATTCTAAAGCCGGTGAGTTGCGAACGGCTATGCGGAAACTGTGGGAGGACCATATAACGTGGACAAGAAACGTAATCTGCTGCCTGGTAGATGATCTGCCCGGCAAAGACGAAGCATTGAAGCGACTGTTACAAAACCAGGATGATATTGGGAATGCAGTGAAACCGTTTTATGGAAATGAAGCCGGCAATAAGCTGACTGCATTATTGCACGATCACATCACCATCTCCGCCGACGTAGTACTTGCTGCCAAGGCAGGGAACGATGCCAAGCTAAATGATGCAAATAAGAGGTGGACTGCTAATGCCGATGAAATTTCTGCCTTCCTGAGTGGGGCAAATCCTAACTGGCCGCTAAATGACATGAAGGCAATGATGCGTGACCACCTGAAGCTGACAACGGACGAAGCCGTTGCGCGAATTAAGAAAGACTACTCAGCCGATGTAAGGGCCTATGATAAAGTGCACGATGAGATATTGCAAATGGCCGATATGCTTACCAACGGTATCGCAATGCAATTTCCGGATAAGTTTTAGGGTTGTTGGATTGCAGTTGCGGCTATAGCTGCAACTGCACCCGTCCCTGGAAGAAATGGGTATTGCCAATGAGATTGAAACGGTCAAGCTGGCCAAAGCCATAAGCAAATTCAAACCGCACGTTGTCGGTAGCATGCCAGTTGATCATAGGCGTGATGCGCCAGAATTTGCCGCCGTTAATTTTAGCGTCATCCAGGTCGATATAAGACAGGCGTAACACAGCTTCGATGGCCCCGAAACCACCCCCGAAAAGTGGTCTGTCTGGCAGTATGCCTTTAAAGAAGCCACCAACGGTGTTGTATTCGCGGGTTTCTCCGGTGATCAACCAGGTGGCCACGATATCGCCTCCATGAAAAACGGGATTGCCTTTCTCAGGAGCATTGACGCTTTCAAACCAATATTCGGAACCGAACAACCAGGGGCCTTTACGATAGTAGATCTCGTATCCGTACATGAACGTGTTGAATGCGTGCATTTTTTTGGTGTCAACAAAATAAGGCGCGATCCATGCCTCAGGTCTTGATCTTAGCTGCAGTGTGTCTTCATCTGGTTGCCCATATCGAAGGTTGATGCCTGTATGAAAGACAGTTTTCGTTTCTTCAGACAATATAGGCAACCACATGATCCTGGCCACGCCTTGCTGGTGATAGCTTGAAAAAGCCTGATCTTTATTGAACTTATCGTTGAAGTAACCGAGGTTCCACAGAATATTAGGCCCCTTTAGATGCCCCAGCCATTTGATACCATCGCCGAGGATAGGAACCGTCGCGTCGCTCATGGTAGCACGTTCCATGGTCCAGCCTGCATAACCCACCATTACCTTGTTTAGCGAGAAACCCTCCTTGGTACGCCCGATAAAGAAGTTACCCCATAGCTCCGGTACTTCTATCATCAACCCTGTTTCGCGGAATAACCAGGTCTTTGTGGGGGCATCGTACATAATACCCACAGAATAGGTAACGTCATGATTGCCCTTGCCTTTGCCCAGCCGGCCTTTGAACGTGAAGCGCCAGTCGCGCAGTTTAGTATTATAGCCGAGGTCGAATTGTTGCTTGCTATTAGCGTCCTGGACATAATCAGCAATATCCTCGAGAAAACCGCCGCCAACCCTGATAGAAAAATACCTACCCTGGTATTCATTAAAGCGCACCAGCTGCCTCCTGGGTTCTACCACATCTTGTTCATCGCCAGCTTCCATTTTGTTGACCAGCGTAGAGTCGTGGTGCACCACGGTTGTGCTGTCTTGCGCCAATACGTGGCCCGTCGCCACGAGTGCGATCAAACAAGAAATGCAGATAACGAGGCGATAAAACATGCTGAGGATTTTCGATGGGAATGAAATACTGACCTTTCTGCTTACGCTTCCAGGCCAGTATTCCGGGTATTTGGTCGTACCTGCTAGTATTCTTTAAATATGCGCTGAATGTCCTTTGCGCTACGTTGTTGTAACAAAGCCAGCCCCAGCAGTATTCTCGATTTTTGCGGGTTGAGTTCGTAAGAGGCAATGGTGCCAATATCGTCATCGTCTACTTCCACGTCGCGGCTTACATCACCTGTGGCCACGCGTGTACTGCGCACTACCACCACGCCTTTTTTTACCGCGCGTTTGCTGGCTTCAAGGGCAGCTTTAGACATGTTACCATTACCCACACCGGCCAGTACTATGCCTTTGGCACCTTTCTCAACAGAACAATCGATAAGGTCGGGCGCCATGTCGGCATCAACATATATGATGTCAACCCGTGGTATTTTGCTAACGCCATCTACCGAGAACTCGCTGTTTGGTCCCCACCTTTTATGAGGCGTACGGTAGAAACGATTGTCGCCATAGTTAGTGGCGCCTATCAGGCCGCGCAGTGGTGACTGGAAAGTTTCGACGGCCGTGGTGCTGGTCTTAATAATGCTCTGTGCTGAATGTATCTCGTCATTCATCACCACCATTACCCCATGGCCTACTGCATCAGGGTCGGCAGCTACTGCTATACCATTATACAGGTTCAGTGGTCCGTCGGCACTCATCGCAGTACTCGGGCGCATAGAACCCACCAGTACAACTGGTCGTTCTGTTTTTACCACCAGGTTCAGGAAGTAAGCTGTTTCTTCTATCACGTCGGTACCATGGGTGATAACAATGCCCTCCGCTCCGCCGTCGCGGGTTAGTTCGTTGACACGTTTGGCTACTTTCATCATGATGTCAAACGTCATGTCTTGCGAGCCCACATTGGAGATCTGCTCACCTGTAACGTTCGCGATCTTCTTGGCATCGGGTACGGCGTTGAGCATGGCATCTACACCCAGCTGTCCTGAGCTGTAGCCGGCTTGTGTACTGCTGGCAGCAGTACCGGCAATGGTTCCGCCTGTAGCCAGTAAGACCACATCAGGCAGGTTTGCTTTTCGTTGTGCTTCGGCCATTGTCAGCGGCAGGGTAGCTGCTATAAAGGCTACGAAGCAGAGCTTTAGTTTTCTCATGTTGATGGTATTGAATGTTATTTTTTAATGTCGGTTGGAGCGGTCATTTTAGCAGGATCCATAAAATCCTTCATTTGCTGGTCGTTCAGCAGGTGCTTTTCTTTCACGAGTTCAATGATGCCCTTGTCTGTTTGCAGGGCTTCTTTGGCTAGCTCAGTGGTTTTATCATAACCCAGTATGGGGTTTAGCGCAGTAACTGTACCTACGCTACGTTCCATATAATGTTTCAGCGTTTTTTCGTTTGCGGTGATACCCTCGATACATTGCTTACGGAACAAAGGCATTGTTTTGAAGAACAAGCCCTGTGATTCAAAGATGGCTACTGCCACCACTGGTTCATAAGCATTCAATTGTAACAGACCGTCCTGCGAGGCAAATGCTACAGTCACATCATTGCCTATAGCTTTGAAGCATACCTCGTTCATCAGTTCTGGCATTACAGGATTCACCTTGCCTGGCATGATAGAAGAACCCGGTTGCAACGCTGGCAGGTTGATCTCGAAGATACCCGCACGCGGGCCAGTAGCGAGGAATATGAGGTCGCTGGATATCTTGGATAGTGTGATTGCCAGGTTCTTCAGCGCAGCACTGTACATCACAAATGCCTGCATGCTGGAGGTTGCAGCGATCAGGTCATGGCTGAGCACCATAGGTTTGCCTGTGATCTTGGCCAGGTGTACCGCTACTTTTTCTGCATAGCCCGGTGATGCAGTGATACCGGTACCGATAGCAGTCGCACCCATATTCTCTTCATATAAATAGGCTTCTGATTTTATCAATGCGTCAATGGCGCCGTCCAGTTGGTTGCCAAAGCCGTGGAATTCCTGGCCCAGTGTCATAGGCACAGCATCCTGTCCTTCCGTGCGACCCATCTTCAGCAGGTTCTTGAATTGTTCACCTTTTTTGTGGAAAGCAGCGGAAAGTTCCTTTGCCTGTTGCACCACTTTGTCATTGTGCAGCAGCATGGCCACGTGGAGGGTGGTAGGGTACACGTCGTTGGTAGACTGGCCCATGTTCAGGTCGTCGTGAGGTTCTATAGAATGGTAGTCTCCTTTCTTTTTGCCGCTGAGTTCCAGGGCGATATTGGCAAGTACCTCATTGGCATTCATGTTGGCGGAAGTACCCGCGCCACCCTGGTAGAGGTCTACCAGGAACTGGTCGTGGTATTCACCTGCCATAACAGCCATACAGGCTTTCTCAATGGCCATAAGCTTTTCCTTGCTCATGCGGCCCACCTCGGCATTGGCGCGTGCGGCTGCCATTTTCACCATGGCATAAGCCCTCACATAGTCGGGATAGAACTTCGTAGTAACGCCGCTCACCTGGAAGTTCTCCAGGGCTCTGGCTGTCTGTACTCCGTAATAGGCATCTGCAGGAATTTGTTTTTCGCCCAGGAGGTCTTTTTCGGTACGTGTTTGGGCGTAAATGGCATGACCCCACATAGTCGCAGCTGCGATCATGACGAGCGTTGATCTAAATTTCATGGTGTAGATGTTTTAGTGGCCCACACGTATGCAGGTCGTTTATGCCGCGGCAATAAAAGGATGCCTGTAGCTGGTTTAACTTCTGCTGTTCCCCTTAATAGTGAGCAAAGAGGCCCGTTTAAGGTCGGGCCGTTGCCAATATTTGTAAAAATTGGTGTCTGAAACGGTGCTGTAACGCGTCAAACCGACTCCCGGCATTTAGTCCCTATACTAAAATGTTTGTCTAGTCATTTCAATTTCTACAAACCGGGGTTAGAAACTGATGAATAAAATTTGCGGATATGGCACGTGGCTGATTACTAACCCCTTTGCAATCGGTAGTTAATTCAAAAACTGTGGAAGGAAGGCCAACAATCTTTAATTGGCAAACGGTTTTATGAATGTTGCCCGAAGACAGGCCCAAATGTTTGGAGACCCCCTGTACGCCAACGTACCTTCGAATTGCAGAGCGTGCTACCCGCAAATGCAGGAAGTCAACCGCTCTACATTAGCCCCTTGGCCTTAACCACCACGAAAACATGTTACGTCTCTTACAACCATCACTTACCGAGTTTACCGGAAAATTTGACGGGACCTTATCACCCTCTGCCAGTAAAATGGCCGAGCACGGAATGGGCTGCAAACGCAGCATCATTGTAAGCCTTCGGGCGGGGATATGGGTATCGTTCCTTTCCCCGGCATAGACATAACAGGCAAAGCCCAGAATGGCGCCGGGCTATTGCCAGTTATGAAAATGCGCTGCTCCCGTCAAATTTCCTTTTGTAAGCGGTGGTTCAACGAGTTAAACGAGCAGAATGTATAAAACCCTAAAGATATTATCCTCAATGCCCCCGCGGGCTTTGGCACAAAAGCTGCTTAAGGACCGTATTGCGTTTTTTCTGCTGAAGTTTGCGGTAATATTCGGGCTGCTGTATGGCCTGAACTTTGGCATTATCGCCCTTTCTATTCCCGGTGGCTTGTATAGCGAATGGGTGGCAGAACACCTTCGCTATGCCGATTTTTTAAGAACAGAACTGATACAGGCTTCATCCAATCTGCTGACATTCTTTGGCTACCAGAATCTGTACGATGCGGCCAGTTTGCAAATACCGGGGGTTGTTAAGATAAAGGTGGCTTATGTGTGCATGGGCTTTGGGCTGGTTTCTTTTTGCTGGGCCTTTGTCGCGGCCTATCCGCAGTCGCTGGCTAAGAAGATCATTTACATTGCAATAGGCACCCTTGCCATCATTATCCTCAATATTCTACGCATAGTGGGGTTGGCCGTTATTACTGCTAAAGATGCGTTTGAATTCAGTCTTATCGATCACCATACAACGTTCAATATCATTGTATACATCTTCCTTTTCCTGTTGCTGATGCGGATGGTGAACCGCGAAACAGGCTCTGGCCGCTAAGGTTTAGTAACCTCAAATACCTGTTATTTAAAGTCCACGTACATGTGCTCGAAGTTAATAGCCATCTCATCGAACTGGCTGATAACGTCTTGTCCCATATTGCCATACACCGATCCGGAGCGGGAGATGTCTTCAGGGTAGGTATAAACGGCAATGTCTTTAAGGTTCACTATGTCGTCGCCCACGTGCAGCCTGAACCTGTCGAGCACGAAAACCGGCATATACCTGCCGCCACCGGCACTCACCAGCTTGCGACGGTCGCTGCGGCCGTAGGTGGTAATGCGGTCTTTGTACTTAGCAAAATAGTTGCTGTACAGGTCTGTTTGCGCCGCGCCTGTATCAAATTTCAGGATCAGTGTTTCGTTTTTGTCGTTTTTTGTCTGTACCAACGGTGTGAGTTGGTTCAATGCCATGTTTTGCACCCGGGTATTGTCGGGCGTACGGGATACGGAGATAGTGCCTTCGCGGGAAATGCGGATCTCTTTAAGTGCGCTGATCACCGGGAAGCCGATAATGCCCTTTATGGTAAAACGTATTTGCGGGAAGTAGAGTTTGTCATCGGGCATCACAATAAAGACGACGTTCCTAATAAGTGCACTGCCTATTTGCAACGAGTCCGCAACAGCAAGTCCGGACGTTATCTTCTGGCCTTGTCCACCTATCACATCAATACGGGTATCGAGGGGACGAAGCCTGAGTTTCTGAGCATAGGTTTCTGAAATGGTAGAAATATTAGCGCCCGTATCGAAAATAAACTCCTCTTCATCGCTATTGTTAACCTTCACTGGTATCTCCCACAGGTTTACCTGGTTGCGCTTAAAGGGCAGGGTAAAGCTTTCACCATAAAAAACGGTTTGAGGTGGCACATCTTTCAGCGACCCCCAGATGTTCCGGGAATTGAGCAACGCAGGCCGGCTGTCGTTGTGGATCTTGGTGAGCAGATTGTTCCCGATATTGGCTGCCCGTCCATACTGGTAGGTCTTTACGTAAGAATCCATTAGCATCTGCTCCATCAAAACGGTTTGATTGTCCGTCCATGTTCCCTGGTGCAGTTGCAAAAATGAATCGACGCGGGCAATTGCCAGGTCGTTGCGGTTGAAGGCGTTATCAACAAATGCCGAATAGTAAAGCCTTGTTGCAGCATCAAGAGTAGCATTGCGTTTTGCAAGCTGGTCTCTTAGACTGAAGTAATCGGCATTGTCGAGGTCTATTTGTAGCTGGCTATCTTGTGCATAGGCAATGTTCGCGAAGAGAAAGAGTGCAGTAAGAATGTAGGTTTTCATGACTTAGGGGATTTTATTCGATCATGCAGCAGGCGCTTTACTTGTTCCCATTCGGTGTTGATGATGCTGTATACAGCAGTGTTGCGGATGCTGCCGTTGTCGCGTATACGTTCATTCCTAAGTATTCCTTCAAATTTCGCGCCCAGGCGTTCTACAGCGGCACGACTGCGCACGTTCTGCTCATGTACCTGGAATTGAACACGTACGCAGCTAAGTGCTTCGAAAGCATGAGTTAGCAGCAGTGATTTGCACGCCACATTATGCCCGCTTCCCCAATATTCGGGCGCGTACCAGGTCCAGCCTATCTCTAGTTTGCGATGTGCGGGATACATGTTGTAAAACCGTGTGCTGCCAATGATCTTCCCGGTAGTGTTGTCGAATACGGTGAACGGGTACTCTTCCCCCATTGTTTTCCGGAGCACGGCACTTCGCAGTTCATTCCGAAAGGCATCGCTGTCGAGGCCATTGAAGCTGAGGTATTTCCATATCCGTGGATCCCGTGCAGCCTGCAGCAGTCCATCGAAATGGCTGCTCTCCAGCGGCAAGAGTTTTACTACCTCGTTTTCGAGTATTACCGGGTGTTGTAGCCACATAAAAAAGCCGGCACTCAGGCCGGCTCGCAATATAGCTTTAATTGGATTAATGGTCTTTGGCGACTTTGATGAATCCCCCGGCCGAACCATCACTTTGCCTCACTGATATAATGTAAATACCCGCAGGTGCATCGTTTTGCAGTGTTAAGTGTTTTTCGGCACCCGAGGCAATAAATGTTTCTGCATGGATAGAACGACCTGCGAGGTCAAGCACATTCAGATCGTACGGTTTGCCGCTTTCGAACGCGCCATTGACATCGAGCATGTTGCCGTTAAAGAATGCATAGAATTCGATGTTTTTAGCGCTGATAGAGGCGATGCCAACTGGATAATCTTCTTTCAAAAGATAGCTTACAGCTACATCAGCACTGCCCGAAACGTCGTTGGAATCGATACGTAATAACGGCGCTTTGTGGGCGTTGTCGTACCAGGCATAGCTCACCAACTGGGTGATAAAAGTCAGATTTCCCGGTATACCAATGCTGTCCTTTTGGTTTGTCTCCATTCGTACTCTGAGCACATTGTTATAAGTGCCATTGGGCAGTACCAGTGTGCCGTAGCCATCCACTTTCATTTGCACTTCGCCCTTGCCGTAGATCGTAAACATGCCGTTTGTAATAGTATGAGCAAAGGAGTCACTGGCTGTGGCGTTATATGTTAATGGCCTTTGCATGGCCAGGGCTGTGTTTGAATAGGATATCATAGCATTATCGCTAGTGGATGATGAGTCTGTTATTCCAACTGTATAAGTTGCCGCGGCAGTTTTATTAAAGAACCTGTAGGTGCTATCAGAGCTTTTTTCTACAAGGTTTGCAGCCGGAAATGGGCTTGATGCAGGATTGGCCAGGTAAGTGAATGTAGTAGTATCTGTGCCTGTCAAAGCTGAAAAGTTCCAGGTTTGATTGGCGCCTGCAGTGCCTGCCGCAATAGCTTGGCAATTCAATGCCTTTATTTTAGTCCCGGCCGTGTAGTCTTCAACCTTATTAAGCGTTGGCTGTGCCATAGCAGACAAAGTGAAAAGAGATGCTGCTGCTGTGTAGATCTGTTTTTTCATATAGATGCGTGTTTCTGTTTGTGTCTTTTGCAGATAAACGCAGCCAGAACTTTATACCCCTATGCCGGAATAAAAAAAAGAGGCAAGCTGCCTTGCCTCTTTTTTGAAAACTATTGCAGAGTTTATTTAATGATCTTAATGGTGCCTGCGCTCAGCATGTTGCCTTTTTCCTGTACGGTTATCAAATACATGGCCGGTGGCAGGTCATGGCCTGTATCAAATTGATTGAGCGGCGAGGTTGGCATAAACTCAGCGTTAAACACAGTTTGACCAGCGAGATTAGTTACCGCTATATTATAGGTCTTGTTTTGAGAAAGGTTGGCTTCGAGTGTCAGCGATGTACCCTTGATGTAGGCATTGAAGCTGATATTGCTTCCATATACGTTGTCTATATTTTGCGGGTAGGTTTCGCTCAGCAAATACGAAGTGCTGTTGCGTGCCATGTTGGGAACGGGTGGAGCAGGGCTGCCATTCACTAACATTGAATCAATGCGCAGCAGCGGAGATTTATGCATGGCATCGAACCACATGTAGGAAACGATGGTAAGATTTACCAATATAGGTCCGGGCGTTGCAATAGAGCTTGTTTGTTTATGTTCAACACGCACCTTTAGCACATCATTGTAGGTGGCCCCTGGTACATATAATATACCATACCCCGTAACGTCAATATTCCTGGTGTTGAAACCTGATGTAGGTAGCGTGTAGCCTGAGAACAGCAAGTTGCCTGCAAAGGTATCGGTGACATTGAGTCCATAGCTTAGTGGGCGCTGCATAGCAAGCGCCGTGTTGCTGTATACGTTGGTAATATTCATCCCGGCAACCGATGAATCTGCATAAGCAACTGTTTGATTGGTGTTGCCGGAAATGTTCATGTAATGAGAGACACTGTCAGAAGTTTTCTCCAGCACGTTGGCTCCAGCATAGGTGCTTCCTGCGGCGAGATAAGAAACATTGAGCGTGTCCATGCCTCCCAGGGCGGTAAGAGAGGTGAAGTTCCATGTAATACCGGCACCATTGGCACCGGGCGCAACAGGCGCGCATTTTTTGTATTTAGCGCTTGTTCCGACTTTGAAATCCTGAACTACTTGTAGAACGGGCTGCGCACTTGCCGCCAATGGCAAGACCAGCAGTAATGAGTAAACATACTGTTTCATACGAGTGGATTTTGATGAGAAAGAACTTTGGTGATTGTATATAAAGTTAGGATATTTTATATGCAATAAAGCCGCAAAGTGATTAAACTTTGCGGCTTAAAAATGGCGAACTGTCTTTTTATGCTTTGGTATTCAGCAGGTCTATCATCAGGTTGAAGGCGTCCATCGACGATGGATTGCTAAGTTTCAATGGTTTAGTGATGTAGCCCGATACGCCTAGCTTCTTGGCGACATCATGGTCGCTTCGCTCGTCCGAGGTGGTGATGATAAAACATTTCAGATGCTTCCACTCCGGTGTTTGCCTTATGACGGTCAGCAGCTCGATGCCATTCATGCGGGGCATATTGATGTCGATCAGTACAAAATCCGGGAGTTTTGGTGGTGTGTCGCTACCCATTTCCTGGAGGAGTTTAATAGCTTCTTCTCCATTCTTTGCGGTATGAAGCTGGTAGTAGATGCCCATCTTATTCAGCGAGCGGTGTATGTCTATTACATCCAATTGGTCATCCTCAACGATCAGTATGTTGACTATTTTATCCATAACAATTTTATTTTGACCACGTAAATGAGAAAACAGAACCTTTACCCGGTTCCGATGCGATCTTTATCGACTCATTCTTTGCGTCCAGTATTTTTTTAACGATAGCAAGCCCCACGCCTGAACTTTCAAAATGTCCGTTGTCATTCAGTGTCTGGAAAATTTGAAAGATCTTATCGTGATACACCCGGGAGATGCCTGGTCCGTCGTCTTCTACAAAGAACTCATATTTGTAACCTCTGTCCTGGTAATAAACCTTTATTGCACCTGTATCCTTATCGTGATACTTGACAGCATTCAATATCAGGTTTGAGAACACCTGGAACAAAGGTATCTTTTCTGTTTGCAATGTAGGCATGCCGGGCTGAATGATGAATCTCAAGCCTTTTTTATGCGCTACGTTCTCAATTACCTCGTTCACAAGTGTATTGACGTTTACCTCTTCGGTCTGTTTTACTTCCTTGCCTACGCGCGCATAAGAGAGAATACCCGCGATAAGTGTTTCTCCGCGAACTATCCGTTCCTTTATCAGGTGCAGGTACTCATTCATCTTCGGTGATAGTTCTTGTTTATGATCCTCTTCTATCCACGATACTACATTATCTATACCGCGTAATGGTCCTTTGAGATCATGCGAAACAATATGCGCAAACTGGTCCAGTTCCTGGTTCTTCCGCTTAAGCGTTGAGATAGTTTCAGATAGCTTACTGGCCATATTGTTGAGCACTTTTGAGAGTGCACTCAATTCGTCTTTACCATCGTCAGGTATGTGTACCAAATAGTTGCCGGCCGAAATATCGTTGGCAAGATTGCTCATGTTGACAATACGAGACGAAATGCGGTGGGCCAGGAACGTTACGATTATAAGGCTAACCAAAACGGATATAACGGTGAGATAAAGTGATATCTGTCCGGTAGTTTGTACAGATCTCGCCAGTTGTTCCTTCCTGTAGTCGCGTGATGCGTATTCGTAGTTGCTGAACTCTTTGAATTTTGCAGTAAGCTTGGCCTGTATCTCTTTCTCCTGGCCTGTGACGAGCTTTTCCCGGTACATCTTCTGGAAGGCGTGCAGGTTGGTATCGTTGATGATCGATAACATCTTTGCCTGTCGCAGCGGCGCGGCATAGTTGTCCATCCAGATGTTGTTCAAGGCTATGATCTCGTTGAGCCTGTGCTTTTGCGAGCTATCAGGCACCATGACGAATAGTTCTTTCAGAATGGTCTCATTCTCAATGGCGGCCGAGTCATACGTCTGGATGAAATACTTCTCGCCCGTAAGCAGGTATCCCCTGAGACCACTCACCATGTTCAGGATATTCCTTTGGAAACGGGTCGTATTCCTCATCGTTTGTCCCGAAACCGAAATGTATTCCGCGTTTTCCTTAACCGCGCTAGCCTGCCTGTAGTTGATGTAGGTAGTAATAGAGAACAACAACAGGATAAACAGGAAGCTAATAAATATCAGGCGAGATATCTTCATGCAGGCGAAGCGAGAATGTGGCTATAAACTTAATATTAATGCGCGGCAAAGTTGAGGCAAACTATTTTGCAGGCAACTTAAATTGTAATTAAATGTCGCGGTTTAAATGGTCTTTTGCCTCAAGTTATTGATAATCAATTGTAAAAACGTGTTGTGTCCTTTTTGTGTGGTCAATTACTGCAGTTTTTTTTCTTTCGCATCACTATCAACAAGTTATTTATATCAATCAAGTAAATCATTAGGTATATAGCAACAGTCTTGCATTTGGCGTCTATCTTGACACGTTAAACCCGGTACGATGTTACTTGATAAACTTAAGGCCTATACATCTGGTTCGCACCAGGAATTAGAGAAGTTGATCATCCCCCGAATAAAACAAGCAACAGACAAAGATGCGTATAGAAACGTGCTGCAATTGTTTTATGGATACTTCAAACCGCTCGAAGAGCTGGTAAGCAAGCACGTTGATCATACGTTACTTCCTGACTATGAGGAAAGAAGAAAAACGTCTGCATTGCTGTCGGATATTCACTATCTTTGCGGTTCGCAAAACGCATTGAAGTTATGCGATGATCTTCCGCTTATAGGCAATTCCCGCCAGGCCATTGGTGCACTGTACGTAATGGAAGGATCAACACTCGGTGGCAAAATTATCAAAGGCATACTAATGAAAAACCTCGATGCTGACGGCAGCAAAGGTTTTGATTTCTTTGGTGGATACGGTGATGACACTGAGAAAAAATGGAGTGCATTTAAGCAAATAATAAACGACCGGTTCAGTGATGCGGAAACGCACCACGAGATATTGGCAGCTGCTGATAACACGTTCAAAAAATTCAGGAGCTGGGCTGAGATAAACTAAAACCGATGCAAAAAAACTTCGACTCTACATTCTGCGGCAGCTTGCCTCTCAATTTCATTAACCAAGTGCAGCCGTATGGTGTGCTGATCGTTTTGCAAAGGAGTACACTCCATGTAGTGCAGCTAAGCCAGAATGTAGAAGAAATGCTGGGTCTAAAGGTGGACGATATTTTGGAGCAGCCCTTTTCTGAATTTATTACGGATGAACAATGCAGTAAGCTGCAACAATTGCTTGCAGCCGCTACTAATGAGAAGCTGCCACTGACATTTAGCTTTAATAATACCGGAGACTTTCTGGGCATTATACACGCTAAAGACGATGTGATTGTTATTGAGCTGGAGAAGATCGGTGACAATAGTAGTTCCAGCTTCCTCTCCATCTACCAGCGTTTGAAACACGCAATGGCTGCGATCAACGATTCGGATACAATTGAAGCGGTTTGTAAAACCACAGTCGAAGAGTTCAAGAAAGTATCGGGTTTCGATAAGGTGATGATCTACCGGTTTGATGAACAATGGAACGGCACTGTAGTCGCCGAAGTAAAGGAAGAGGGAATGGATGCCTATATGGGGTTACGCTTCCCGGCTTCAGATATTCCTAAGCAGGCAAGGGAACTTTATTACAGGAATGTCTATCGGCAGATACCCAACAGGGATTTTACACCCGTAAAGCTGGTACCGGTGATCAACCCCGTTACAGAAGCGTTCACCGACCTGGCCGATTGTAATCTTCGGAGCGTTGCGGCAGTGCACCTTGAGTACTTGAAAAATATGGGCGTTGTCGCTTCAATGTCTATCCGCATCGTCAAAGACAACCAGCTTTGGGGGCTGATCTCCTGCCACCATAAGACCCCAAAATTCCTCAATTACGAAGTGTGTTCGGTATTTGAATTGCTATCGGGCGTAGTATCGCAGAAGATATCGATGCTGGAAAATGAGGACGAACTCAATTACACGAATTACCTGAAGGGAGTTCAGACACGACTGGTAGAGCAGATATATAACCAGGATGACTATGTAAAAGGCTTGTTGAATGGAGATAGCACAATAGCTGATCTGTTGCAAACTGAGAATGTGGCCATTATTGATGGTAAAAGTTTAACTACAAAAGGAACAGTTCCATCCAAACAATCACTCGATGAGCTCGTAATGTGGCTGCAGGGCTTAGATATTAACAATGTATTCCATGCAACGAATCTTTCAGAAGTATATGATGCTGGTTCTCAAATAACTGGGATAGCCAGTGGCATGATTGTTTTGCCCATCAATCCCAACAGGGGAACTTATATACTGGGTTTCAAGCCAGAAGTGATACAGGTAGTTGATTGGGGAGGTAATCCGAATGAGGCCATTCAGTTTGAGCCAGACCGGAAAAACTACCATCCGCGAAATTCGTTTGGCATCTGGCAGGAAACGGTAAAGAACACAAGTCTGCCCTGGAGCAAAGAAGAAATTGCCGTTGCAGAGAGTTTTAGAAATGTTCTGGTTGAATTTTCGCTAAGGAAACTGTCTGCATTATCGTGAAAGTTAATCGCGTGAAAAAGGAAATAACTGAGACACAAGATAACAGCGTTGTAAACGGAGAGAGTGAAAGCCTGCAAAAACAGGATCATTTCATTGTAGCCATCGGTGCTTCTGCCGGAGGGTTAGAAGCTATTCACGATTTTTTCGATAATGCCAGGCCCGGTGCCAATGTTTCCTACATTATCATTCAACATTTATCGCCCGATTATAAGAGCTTACTGGTAGAACTGGTATCCAAGCATACACGCATGCAGGTGTTTGAGGCAAAGGATAATGTGCCTGTTGAGAAGAACTGCATCTATGTGATACCGCCGAAAAAGACCATGAGCATTGCCGCTGGTCGGCTGCAGCTCACTGAAAAAAGTAGCGACGACAAAGGGCCCAACACTGCAATTGATACTTTTCTTTACAGCCTTGCAGAAGACTGCGGAGAGAATGCTGTGGCCGTGATTCTTTCAGGTACGGGTACCGATGGTACTAAGGGGATTGCCGCAATCAAAGAAGCAGGAGGCCTTGTCGTTGTTCAGGAACCTGAGACTGCGAAATTCGACGGCATGCCAAGGAGCGCAATAGCGTCCGAACTGGCTGACTTTGTTCTGGCTCCCGGCCAGATGCCGTTGGAAATCAATAACCACGCACAGGAAGTACCACCAAATATTTTTGCAAAGGGCCAGGTAGACCTGGACCTGCTGGAACAGGTTTTCAAACTGGTGGTGAAGCAAACCGGTTGTGATTTTCACAACTATAAACTGCCTACAATACTGCGCCGTGTATCCAGGCGCATGGCACATCACGGTTATAAGAACATCAACGAGTATATAAATTACCTGGGGCAAAACCCTGAAGAATGTAAAACGCTTTGCAAGGATTTCCTGATAGGCGTTACACGGTTTTTCAGAGATGCTGCTGCTTTTGATGTACTGGATGAAAAGGTTATTCCACAGATCATAGCTGAGAAGGAAGACGGAGATACGGTCAAGGTATGGATAGCTGCGTGCAGTACTGGCGAAGAGGCTTATTCCATAGCCATGCTGGTGAATGAACACCTGCTTAGAAGCAAAAAATACCTGACACCTAAGTTCTTTGCAACAGATATCGATGGTAATGCGATCAATATTGCTTCAAAAGGAGAGTATCCCGCATCTATAGCGAAAGATGTACCACGTGATCTGCTGGATAAATACTTTATCAAGCACTCAAGGAAATACCAGATAGTTCCTGAGCTGCGCAAACAGATCGTATTTGCAAAGCACAACATTATTAAAGATCCCCCCTTCATAAAGAACGACCTGGCCAGTTGCCGGAACATGTTGATATACATGAACCCGGTACTGCAAAAGAAGATAATCTCAACACTCAACTTTTCGCTCAATCCCGATGGCTATTTGTTTCTCGGCTCCAGCGAAACGGTATCGATGTCTAATGAGAACCTGGCAGAGATTGACCGCAAATGGAAAGTCTATAAAAAAGCCGGCGTAAGGACTCAAAGAGTGAGCGACGGTGCTGCTACCACTGGTCATGGAGGCAACCATTTTTCATTACAGAAAGCTGCGTTTCGGAAAGATGGTCTTAGTGCTGACGGGCACACGGCGCGGTCGGCGCAAAAAGGACTGACAGACGACCTTAAAGAGATCATCACCGACGATCTCGGATATATCGCGCTGTACATTGACAAGAACTACGAGGTTAAAGAAGCTGTAGGGGATTTTAAGAAATATCTTTCGCTGCCCGAGCAGACCTTAAACCTTAACCTGTTGCGTATGGTGCCGCAGGATCTTTCTACGACACTAGGGATGGCTATCCGGAAGGCGTGGAAAGAAAATAAAAAGGTGAGCATCAGGAAGGCGCTCGTAAAGAGTGACAATAAGGTGCGCTCTGTTAGCATCATTATACGGCCTTCGCAGGTCGAATCATTTCCGTACACACTAGTGATACTGGGAGAAAATGAAGACGATGCGGTCAAAATAAAGCCCGGTATCGATGTGTCTGAATTGGATAAGGTGCAGCAGGATTATATCGCGGAGTTGAAATCGGAGCTGAAAGATACCAAACAACACTTGCAGGCAGCGATTGAAGAACTGGAAACTACTAACGAAGAACTGCAGTCGAGCAACGAGGAGTTGTTATCGTCGAACGAAGAACTGCAAAGTTCTAACGAGGAGTTGCAGTCGCTGAACGAAGAGCTGCACACGCTCAATACCGAACATCAGCTGAAGATAAACGAGCTGATAGAGCTGAATGACGATCTGAACAATTACTTCCGCAGTACGGACATAGGGCAGATATTTCTTGACAAACAACTGCGGATACGGAAGTTTAATCCCGCAGTTGTTAAGCTGATCAATGTTCTGGACCTCGATATCGGAAGGCCTTTTAGTAATATCTCTACCAATATTCACGATAGTGACCTGTCGGCCGACATACAGTCGGTAATGAAAAACAATACTGTTTTGGAGCGCGAGTTGTTGCTGAAGAATGGTAAATACAGCCTGATGCGTATATACCCATACGTGCGCCAGAACAAGACGAGCGATGGTGTCATACTGACATTTGTTGATATTACTTCGATAAGAGAGCTCAATAATATCCTGAACAGCGTATTCAATGCCAGTCAGAATGGTATTATGGCTTTCAGGGCGGTGCGCGACGAAGAAGGACAGATATCAGACTTCGTGTGGATCGCTGTAAACGATTCAACAGAGAAGTTATTTAAGAAAAAAAGCAGCGACCTTATTGGCCGCACGCTGAGAGAAACGATACCCGATGTAGCTAAGAACGGATTGCAGGCCCGATGCGCCACCGTTGTGGGTAACAACCAGCCGATGTACTTCGAATACTTTCACAAAAACGGCACCGGTGCTCAGTGGTTTGATGCTGTGATCGTGAAAATGATGGACGGCGTTGTTGTGACATTCAATGATGTTACCAGCAAGAAGGATGCAGAAGATAAGATCAAGGCAAACTACAATGAGCTGATCAAGGCAAAAGAAGACCTGAAAAAGCTCAACATGTCGCTCGAAAAGAAAGTGGCCGAGAGGACCAAAGAACTTTCGGCAAGCGAAGAGCGTTTCAGGCTGGTGTCAAAAGCCACGAACGATGCGATCATTGATTGGGACCTGATCAACAATCAGGTGTGGCTAAGCGACAGCTTTTACGGTATGTTTGGCTACACGGCCGAAAAGAAGGATGTAAAACGCAGCTACTGGGTCAATAAGATACACCCCGACGACCGCCAGCGAGTGATAAAGGGCATCGACCATGTTATCAACACGAACGGCAAGCAGTGGAGCGATGAGTACCGTTTCCAGACTGCCAATGGTGAATATTCTTACATTCTCGACAGGGGCTATGTTTTGCAGGATGAGTATGGTACGCCATACCGCATGCTGCACTCGATGATGGATGTAACAAGCCTGAAAAAAGCGCAGGAAGAAGTGCTGGAGAATATTAACCAGCGAAAATTCCTTGCCGAGGCCATGCCGCTCATAGTTTGGACTGCGGGTCCTACGGGCAAGATATCGTTCCTCAATCAGCATTTTAGCACCTATACTGGGCTGCCCGTGCAGGCTGGAAGAGAGTGGGGCTGGATGGACTTTGTGCACGGCAACCATCTTAAGAACTTAAAGACTACCTGGAAGAATGCGATCAGGGAAGGTGCTAGTGGGTTTGAACTGGAGATAAAGATAAAAGACGCCGATGGCCAGTATTGCTGGCACCTGCTTAGGGCACAGGCCATGCGCAACGCCGACGGCTCGCTCAAGATGTGGGTGGGTACTACCACCGACATCAATGAACAAAAGATGGCGACGGAGATATTGGAGCAGAAGGTGGAGGAGCGCACTAAGGAATTGCGCAGGATCAACGACGCACTAGAGCTGAGCAACCACGACCTGCAGCAGTTTGCATCCGTAGCTTCACACGATCTTAAAGAGCCACTCAGGAAGATCCATATTTTCAGCAATATGCTGAAGGATAGATACAGCGAAACACTCGACGGGGGGAATGACTATGTTGACAGGATCATCAGTTCATCGGCCCGGATGACGAGGCTGATCAACGACCTGCTTGCTTTTTCGCGCTTGTCAGTTAACTCGCTATTCCAGAAAGTAGACCTGAATGTTATTGTGAACGAGATACTGCAGGACCTGGAGTTGGCCATACAGGAAAAGAGTGCAGAAATAAAGGTGAGCAAGCTGCCGATAATAGATGCCGTGCCCGGCCAGATGCGCCAGTTGTTCCAGAATATTATCAGCAACGCGCTTAAGTTTAACAAGCCTGGCGTTACTCCTGTCATCACTATTCAATACTCCGCCGTGAGCGAATTGTCTTCGGGCGAGGTGCTGAAGCCGGGGGAATATGGCCGGATAACGATTACCGACAACGGTATAGGTTTCGATCAACAGTATGCCGATAAGATCTTCACCATCTTCCAGCGCCTGCACACCAAAACCGAATTTGAAGGTACCGGTATAGGCCTGGCCATTTGCAAAAAGATAGTTGAAAAGCACAAAGGGCATATAAACGCTACCAGCAAGATAGACCAAGGTACGCAGTTCAATATTTTGCTGCCCATAAAACAAGACGATAGCATGTCTTCCTGATTCGACTTATTTTAGCACCATCTGTATGCTAAAATTCGCCGACGTCAGCTATTTCCAGCACAAAGCATTCGACAACCTGTCGGCGGTATTGAAGACCATCGACCTTTCGCTCGTGTATCTCAATAGCCTGAAGCAACATGCAGATATACAGGTAATACAACACGGAATTCCTAAAGAAGAGATCAACAGGCATGGCGTAAAGTTTACCGGCTTCCCCGGCGGTAGCAGTTTCTTTCACATTCCTGTAAAGGCCCACAAACAGTTAAAGCAATTTAATCCTGATGTTGTTTTAGTACAGGGATTGATATTTCCAGTGCAAACATGGTTACTGCGACGAGCACTTGGTCCGCAGGTTGTTATACTCGTTCAGCACCATGGTGAGTCTCCTTTCGTCAGCAACCTGAAATGGTTTTTTCAAAGGCTGGCTGATAAAGCAATAGATGGATACCTGTTCACAGCGAAAGGCAATGCGGAACAATGGGTGCGTGCCGGCGTTATTTCAAACATCAGCAAGGTGTACGAAGTATTGGAGTGTTCGACGCAACTAAGGCCTCGGGACAAAGAAGAAAGTAAGAAGAAGCTCGACATGAGTGGCCAGTTCAATTTTTTATCAGTTGGCAGGTTGAATGCCGGCAAAGACCCGTTGACTGTGCTGGAAGGCTTTGAGCAATTCCTGTCGCAGCAACCGGGGGCGAAGCTGTATATGATCTACCAAACCGAAGAATTGCTTGGACAGATCAAAGAAAGGCTTGCTGCCAGTAAAACACTGAAGGACGCAGTTCGCTTGATCGGCAAAGTGCCTCATTCAGAATTGGCTACCTGGTATTCGGCCGCTGACTTCTTCATTTCCGGCAGCCACCACGAAGGCTCCGGGTATGCTTTGATTGAAGCAATGGCTTGTGGCTGCATCCCCGTTGTTACCAGGATACCGTCGTTTGGTGCCATAACAGGTTACGGAAAGTATGCCTTTAACTTTGAAGCCGGCAATGCAGCCGGGCTGGCTAAGACTCTTTCGTCATTGCAAACCGTGAACAAGCAGGAACTGTCGCAGAAACTAATGCAGCATTTCAACTCTGAACTATCGTTCAACAAAATAGCCGATGACATACTTAAGATCGCTACAGAATTGCGAAGGACTAAGGGATAGTACCACGTCTTTTATATTTTTGTGTTGATGACACCAGAACGCGAGAACAGGATCACCAGCGTGATCAACAACAGGCAGCCCGACCTGACAGTTGTTTTAGAGAACATAGAGGACCGTCATAACATATCGGCCATCATGCGCACCTGCGATGCGGTAGGTGTACAGGAATTGTACGTGCTGAATACCATCATCGGCCCTCATACAGAATTTGGCCCGCGAAGCTCGGCCAGCGCTGCAGACTGGATAACCGTACACCAGTTTGATAATGTGGAAGCCTGCGTTGAAGCGCTGCGCAAGAAATACAAAAAGATATTCGCCACCCATCTGGGTGAGCAAGCGCATAGCTTATATGAACTGGACCTGGCAGAACCGGTTGCGCTGGTGTTTGGCAACGAACGCAAGGGCGTTTCAGCAGAATGCCTGAAGCACTGCGATGGAAACTTCATCATCCCGCAGGTGGGTATGATCAGATCGCTGAACGTGTCTGTGGCCTGCGCCGTTAGCCTGTACGAGGCCTACCGCCAGCGCCAGGTAAAAGGTTTATACGACGGCACCTGCAGACTGCCGGAGGGGCAGCAACAGGCACTGACAAAAAGCTGGGGGTACTGGAAGAAGAGGATAAAAGAAGGAAAAGTTTAGTAATGATAATTGCGGTGTCTGGTGGAAACACTTGACACCACAATTAAAACTCTATATCTCGGTTGGAATGCCGACCTCACTTCTCCGTTTAATAATATCGAGGATATTTTCCTGGATGTCTCTCATGATCAATTTACTCCAAAGCCCGCTATAAAAATTAAAGCTGGTCGATAACTTGAATCGCGAGGTTAAATGCAACCTGACATTTCTTTCACTTAGTTTTTCTATTTCATATTTCCCCTCCAGCACGTCAAAATATTTTCCGCCAACCATAACATGTTGGTCCAACGCTTTTGGTGGAATTGACTTTGGGTCAGCCTTGATGTCAAATGCCAGTATTTTTAAAGGGGACATTTGCGTAACTGTTTCGGTAAAAAACAATCCTCTTGCAAATATGGCTTTTCTAATTCCGCCAACAGCAATAGTATCGAGTTCTGCTTCAATAGGTCGTGGAAAGCCCATAAACTGAAACAGGGAGGGATTGTTCTCGTTTTCCCCAATCTCTTTTACCCTCGTAATATTCTCCCAAACCGCCTTATCTGTCGCATCGATCACGATGCTGGAATGTTCAAAAAAGATTTTTTCAGTAAGTCCAAGTTGACTTTCTATCGGAGCTATGAGAAATGGAAGGAGCACAAACAATGACACATAGAGCTTGTCGTGTCGTCTTTTAAATATCAATACCCCGATAAGGCCCCCCAAAAGCGCCATAATGAGAAAGATGGGTAAAGCCATTAGCGCGCAGATCATACCTTCCTGTCCGGTAAAAACGGAAATTCCAACAAGACCAATGATGGAAAAAAGAGGCATGCTTATCCTGATGATCTTCAATGGGTTTTTGATCTCATCATGGTAATAGGCTGTGATGAGGCCTACAACAAAGGGAACAATAAACATGAACGACAAAGTCATTAAGCCATTTGTGCGAAGCAGCGGTGTATCGCTATTTAGATCTTCGATTGCAAAAATTGCTCTCGCTGTCAGGCCGTAGAGGATTCCCAAAAATAGTCCTCGCCAATTTTTTAGACTTTTCATTCGCAGGTTTATATTGAATATTATGCCCTTCAAATATAGAAGTGCGCGGCTGGCCCTGCAAGTTTATAGTGAAACTGCGGCTTAATATTCTTTAACTGTCCTTATTCTTTTCCAATTGCGATGTTGATCTCGTGCTTGTATTTAGGCGTGGTTATGTTGATCTTTTTTTCTTGTCTGTGCTCTAAAGTGATCTTAAGCCCTTTTTCAAAAAAAGTCTCATTCTCACGTTTGTAGACTTTTTGTTCTGTTTCACATTCTTCATATTCTTTTGTAACGATCATTTTACCTGTCGATAAGTTGAAATCTACCTCTCTCCAGTGTTCGCATGGCTTGCCGTCATAACTTGTATATCCTACCAAATAAAACTCGCCATTCTGAAAACGATATTTGTCGGTAAATCCCCATTTCCAACTGCTTCCGCCGTTTTGGCTAATGAGTAAAAGCCCATTCTTAATTTCCATATCCTCAAAGGGGTCTCCCGACATGCCACCATCCAGGCTACCATACAGAGCTTCCAGCGACTTTTTCCATTCAACCCATTTGTTGTTTCTGAGTTTGTAGATGATCAGTTCTCTTGGCACAGGTTCTAGGTCACTATTAGGTCCCATGTTATACGCGACAACTAACTCTCTGATCGAGTCATTGTCCAGGTCGCCGGCAACCGTGTCAACAATTGAGTAATTGTCTGCAATTGGAATTTCTTGTCCTTTTGCCAACTGAGTGCATGCTAAAAGGAACGTCAATATGCAGATGGCCTTGTTCATATCGTGCAAACTCTTGATTAACTGTGATGTCAGGTGGAAACACCTGACACCACAGTTAATAAAAGCCTCGCAATTGCGAGGCTTTTTGTTGATCGTTATCGATAAAGTTGAATACTATTCCACTATAAGCTGCTTTGTTACTACAGTTTGATCAAGTCGCAGCTTCAGTATGTAGGTCCCTTTTGCCTGGTTGAGTGTGATCTGCGATTTAGGAGCCGTGATCGAAGCCTTATAACATTCTCTGCCCATCATATCGTACACCTGCACAGCTGCCTTTTTGAAATTACTGTTATCTATCTGCAATGTGAACGTACCGTTATTTGGGCTGGGATATATTTGGATACCGGCAACCATAGGGGTAGCGGGTATTCCTTGTGGGGGCGGACTCACTGCCATACAACCGTCAGACGCGGTAAGAAATGGCGTGTAGCCGATCTTTCCCGAAGAGAGATTGTCGTAGAAATCTTCAATTGTTGAATCTATACCCTGGGTGCTTGCGGTACCCCACCAATTATTTTTTACCTGGAAATCAATTGGACTGCTCTCCTTATAATTGAAAGATACATTGTTGGTGAAGCAATTGCTGTCGATCACTATGCCTGAGGGGTTGGGAAAGTTAAAGGCGTTTTGACTGTGCTCAATACCTATGTTGTTATATGCCAGGGTATTGTTGGTAATAGAGCCGGTATCGAGGTTGTTTATAACAAGCGCTCTATCGTTATAGATAAAAAGATTGCCTGAAATTGGTGAGCTCAAACTCAGTGCAACAATATATACTCCCGCACCTGTGTTTCCTTTGAAGGTATTTCCCGTCATGCCCGGTATTGTGCCGCCCTGTAAATTGACACCACCAGCATTGTAATTAAAGCTATTATTGGCTATGAGCGCTTGGGCCAGGCCGCCTTGCGAGGAATAACCAACATTGTTATAGGATAGTTCATTTTCGGTAAATACAGTGGGCACATTAGAGGTCATGCCATTTATTACTCCGTTTTCATTTTGGGTTAGCAGGCACTTGCTGATTGTTGCATGGTAGTTGACCGGAGGTGATGGCCACAAATTAATGGCGGTGGTATTGTTCCTGAATACAGAATTATAGACGTAAAGATTGGTGCCTTCATTCATGATGGCATTGTAACCGCGTTCAAACCGGCAATACTTTATGCTGCTCGTGTCATTTTTGCCTTTTATCCTGAATTTAATACCTGCCCATGCATATTTAGTCTGGTTCGCAGTGTTGTTGGGCAGAAACAGGATACTGTCTGTAACGGTGCCTTCGGCTATCAGGCGTCCATCAACATAAAAAAGGCAGGCGCTGTCTACGCGCACCGTCACGCCGGGTTCTATGGTAAGCGTAACTGTTGAATCAACAGCCAGGCTGCCGTTTACAATGTAGGGACTGTTAGCTTTCGTCCATGTTGTGTTGGTTGCGATCAGGCCGCTGACATAGGTAGCAGCATCAGCAGTGAAGGTGCTCCAACATAGAAGCAGCATGATAATTCTTTTGATCGTGTCGCTTTTGCAACACCTGGAGATTTTAGTCATAGTAGGGATTTTGTCATTAAGATAAATAAATATACTTGATCCCGCAAGTAATATGAAATTCCTTCAGCCAGGGTTCGCAATCAAAGCTCCCGCTTTCAGAATTAATGTTTTTCAATTAAACATTAATTTCGTATATTTGTGTTATTATAAACCCGTTTCTTCCTTCTGAATGGAGGTCGAAGAAATGTCAACCTATCAACCATGAATGCCAACCAGAAAACCTTTCTGCGCGAGTACCTAGTTACTGGCGACAAGATGGCCGCCTACCGCAAAGCTTATCCCAAAGCCAAAGAATCATCTATTAAAAGCGCCGTCAACCGCCTGATGCGCGATAATCCTGCCATTGCACAAGCCGTGCGAGAAAAAGACCAGCAATTAGACCAAAAGGCGGAAGAACAGGTATTGGAGCAGAAAAAGCGCAAACACCTTGCCAAATACCAGCTGCGCGAACTATTTGCCAATGTTATTGACGGCAGTGAGCTGACCGAAAAGATATACCGCACCCGAGATGGCTTTGAACGCCAGATGGCCAGGCCTACAGTATCGCAAAAGATAGCAGCCGCCAATGCCTGCATCCGCATGGAGGGCTGGGGTAGGCCACAACCTCGTGCGAGACAAAAGAAAGAGGAGATAGAAGCGGAGCCCAAAGGGCCGGTAAAGTTCCAGGTAATGATAGGCGGCTTGCCCATGGATGAATACACCGCCCTGCACGGCAACACTATAGACGCGTATTTTGACACTGCCGACGGCACCAGCAAATGGTGGCCGCTCGATATACATATGGACCGGTATCTGGATCTTCAGCAGCGCAGGCAGGCCCGCAAAGACGAAGAACGCCAGCAACGGATGACGCCGCAGCTGGAGCGCGAAGAACAACAAGCTATAAGCGATTTCGAAAGAAGGGCAGTGGACGAAACAGGTTACCAGCCCCAGGGCAAAGTAATAGACGACCTGCGCGAAGACTACCTGGCAACAAAGAATAAAGAAAAGCTGCACGAGCTGCAGTCAGTACAAAAGATGTGCGGCCTGCGTTTCCTCCACCATCGTCACCGCTTCGAAGCCGAACGCGAGGCAGGCTGGGAATTTCACCCGCTAAACAATAACCTTATCCGAAAATCCTCCCCATTTCGGCAACAAACGGAAACAAAAATGCCTTGTGATTCCCATCAAAGCTGTCATTCTGATAATAAAAGCTGTCATTCTGAGCGCAGCGAAGAATCCCCTGAGCCTATGCAATCAGTTCAATCGACCGATGAACAATCACAAACATTACCGGCTCAGGTGTCATTGCACCCACCACCAACCCACCTCGCCCTCCTCAAACAAGGCTACAAACCCCTACAAGAGCTCCTGCAAGACGAATTCGACTACTACATCAAACACCAATGCAGCACCACCTGGCAGCAAAAGAAACAGCTGGATCGCTTTGCCGCCCACCGCAACGCCCCGCCCGAACTACGCAACCAAATAGAGCAGGAGACAGGCTGGTTCTATCACGCTGAAAACACACAATATGCCAAACGAGATCCGGCAAAACCATTGGTACGGATAAGGTTTTCCGGACCGTCCCGTTGACCCCTATCCCCTAAAGGGGAAGGCCGCGAGTAATTTTCCAAGTCCCCTTTAGGGGATTTAGGGGTAAATAAAAAAACGCCCGGTAAAACCGGGCGCTCTATAAACAAATGTGGTATGATGAAATTAGTTACCGAGGTAAGATTTCAGCAGCTGGCAGCGGCTAGCCGTACGCAGCTTAGTGATGGCTTTGTCTTTGATCTGGCGTACACGCTCGCGGGTAAGCGAGAATTTTTCGCCGATGTCTTCCAGGCTCATTGGGTGCTCAACACTGATACCGAAATACAGCTTGATCACATCGCGCTGACGGTCGGTCAGGGTGCTCAGCGAACGCTCGATCTCGCAACGCAGAGAGTCGTAGTGTTCCAGTTCAGAGTCTGCAGATTCAGAGTTAGGGTTCTCCAGAACGTCCAGCAGGGTGTTGTCTTCACTGTCAACGAAAGGAGCATCTACCGATACGTGGCGGGCAGCTACACCCAGTGTAGTTTCCACTTCTTCGGTACCGATATCCAGCAGTTCTGCCAGTTCTTCGGTCGATGGCTCGCGCTCATACTCCTGTTCGAGCTGAGAGTAAGCTTTGCTGATCTTGTTAGACAGGCCTACTTTGTTCAGTGGCAGACGAACGATACGAGATTGTTCGGCCAATGCCTGGAGGATAGATTGGCGGATCCACCATACGGCATACGAGATGAACTTAAAACCACGTGTTTCATCAAAGCGCTGTGCGGCTTTGATAAGACCCAGGTTGCCCTCATTGATCAGATCGCTCAGGGAAAGACCCTGGTTTTGGTACTGCTTGGCCACCGATACCACGAAACGGAGGTTGGCCTTAGTGAGTTTTTCAAGGGCGTACTGGTCGCCTTGCTTGATACGGATAGCGAGTTGTACCTCTTCTTCCGGAGTGATCAGATCTACTTTACCGATCTCCTGCAGATACTTCTCGAGAGACTGGCTTTCACGATTGGTAATCGATTTCGTGATTTTTAGCTGACGCATGGACATAGGCAAAGCATTAAATGGTTAGACAATTCAGGCTGTAAACGTTGATAATGAATGTTGAGTGACATTTCTATGGCAAATCTAAGGGCGGACTCAATTCAACCCAAAAAAATTTAAGGAATTGTTAACAGCGATTTTTCCCCAAATATTAAAATTCCGACTATGCTAACTGATATGAAAGTTAACGAAAAATTTTGAATGTTCGATCCTTTTTTTATTATTGCACCCGAAGTTAATTCAAGCGAACCTCTCTACGATGAAGAAAAAGACAATGTACTCCCTGGAGTTTCCGGTTAGGTGTTCACCTTCCATATTATATGAGTTCTTATCAACGCCCGTTGGTCTGCAGGAATGGTTCGCCGATAAAGTCGACCAACGTGATCAGACATTCTATTTTAGCTGGAATGGCGCGGTAGATACGGCAGAAGTGCTGGAGCAGGCAGAAAATTCGTTCATTCGCTATCGCTGGGACTACTATGGTGATGATGAATTTTTCGAATTCAGCATAGACCAAAGTCCGATAACGAACGAGACCATTTTAAGGATCACAGATTTTGCAGACAAAGCCGACCTGAAAGACCAGGAGCGACTTTGGAACTCGCAGGTGAGCGACCTGAAACACCGCATAGGCAGCTAAGAGCCTGTTATGATACCTAAAGCTTGCTACCCGCAAGCTTTAGTTTTTTATAAATTCTGGTTAATACTACCCGGGTAGAGGTAAATCGCGCTTGTTTTATGTAGGTTTGCACCACCGGAACAGATACTTGCCTCTTGATAAAAAAACTGGACATACTCATCCTACGCAGCTTTATAGGTCCATTTATCGTTACCTTCTTCATTACGCTGTTCGTACTGGTCATGCAGTTTTTCTGGCTGTATATGGACGAATTGATCGGGAAGGGGCTTGGAACCTGGCTTATCGTGCAGCTGCTGTTCTATATGTCTACTACCATGGTGCCCCTGGCGCTGCCTCTTGGCATCCTGCTGGCGTCTATCATGACCTTTGGTAACATGGGCGAGAACTTCGAGCTCGTAGCTATCAAATCGGCAGGCATCTCGTTGCTGCGTTTTATGAGGCCGCTATTGCTGTTCATCGTCTTTATCAGTGCTCTTGGCTTCTTGTTCAACAATAACGTTATCCCGTTTGCCAATCTTAAGGCGCTATCGCTTCTATACGATCTAAGGAACTCAAAACCGGCACTGAATATACGTGCAGGCCAGTTCAATTCTGACATCAAAGACTATGCTATCAGGGTAGGTGAGAAGGATAACGATGGCAAGACGATCCGTAATGTGGTTATCTACGATCACACCTCGGGTATGGGCAATGAAAAGGTCGTATTGGCCAAGCAGGGCGAAATGATACCATCGCCCGATAAGCAATACATGATCTTCAGGCTGAAAGACGGCTGGCGTTACGATGAAAGTGCCGGTACAGGAAACAGCCAGGCCAATAAGCAGATACGCATGTACTTCAAAAACTGGGACAAGGTTTTTGATCTATCGTCGTTCAAACTAAACCGTACTAACGAGGACTTGTTCAAAGACGCCTACCAGATGATGGATGTGGCGCAGCTGACAGAACGCATTGACAGCATGAAGCGCCATCAGAAACGTCTTCATGACAATGTGAACGTGTACCTGGGCCCATATATAACCATACTATCCAAAGGCGACGACAGGAAAACCCTTTTGGCTAAGATGCCATCAAAACCGGTGCATAAATACGATTCAAGCTTTTTGAACGTGGTCAATGATACCTTGCGTTACAGGGTGACGCAGCTAGCCGCCAGCCAGGTACGCAATTCGCAAAGTCTTATCGGTATTACCGCGGTCGACTATAAAATACAAAACGACAATTACCTGAAGTTTAATGTGGAGTGGCATAGGAAATTTACCTTGTCGTTTGCCTGCGTGTTGTTGTTTTTGATCGGTGCTCCGTTAGGGGCCATCATCCGTAAAGGTGGTTTAGGTATGCCGCTTGTTATTGCCGTTGCTTTCTTCGTTGTATTCCATATTATGTCGATAACCGGTGAGAAGCTTGCTAAAACAGGTGCGGTTGAACCGGGCATCGGTATGTGGATGGCAACAGTTATGCTACTCCCTATTGCATTTATTCTCATTCGCCAGGCCAGGAACGATTCCCAGATCTTTAGTAAGGAATGGTACGTTCGGGCGTGGAACAGAATTTCCGGACTATGGTCAAGAAAAGCCGCTTAACCTTTTCGACAGAAAAGCCCTATACTTCTTACAACCCGTATTTTCTTATTCCATTCCTCATTTGGGTAGTGGTAGGCGGGTTGTCACTCATATTTTTCGACAGGCGCGTGCTGTTTGAGTTCGCTAACGGCCGGCATTCGGAGTGGGGCGATGTGCTCATGACTTATATTACCAACATGGGAGAAGGCCCGTTTGTTCTGGTAGTTCTCTTGATACTACTCGGCCGTACCTCATTTCGCAACTTGTGGTTTTTCATCACGGCACTTTTTAGCAATGTCTTGCCAAACATAATGACACAGGCAGTGAAGAGTGGTGTAAATGCGCCCCGGCCGCTTAACTATTATAAAGAGGCGCCGTGGATACACATATCGCCGGACTGGCCCCGGTACATGGAGCGAAGCTTTCCCTCCGGGCACACAACAGCTGCATTTTGCCTGTTTTCATTCCTCGCAATACTATTGCCTGAGAAATACCGGCACTGGGGATTGGTTTTCTTTTTCATGGCAATAGCCGTGGGGTATTCAAGAATGTATCTTGCAGCACACTTTTTCATTGATGTATATGTAGGTAGCATCATTGCAACGGTGTTTGTGGTGTGTGTGGTCACCTTGATGAACCGAAACCAGGGACGCTTTTTTAAACAAGACTACGGTATTCACTAATGCCAGTTTCATTTCGTTATCTCATCATTATAATAGCAGGGTCACTGCTATTTTTCCCATTCCTGGGTCATGTGCACCTGTTCGATTGGGATGAGATCAATTTTGCCGAGTGTGCCCGTGAAATGATCGTGTCGCATGACTATCTGCGTATGCAGATAGACTTTCAGCCGTTTTGGGAAAAGCCGCCCTTGTTCATATGGATGCAGGTGCTGGCAATGAAACTGTTTGGCGTTAACGAATATGCTGCACGCTTCCCGAATGCATTTATAGGGGTGGTCACTTTAGTTACTCTCTATTATGCCGGTAAGCGGGTGATTGGCGACAGACTGGCTACCTGGTGGACCGTGATCTATGCTGCTACCTGGTTGCCGCATTTTTATTTCAAGTCGGGTATCATTGATCCGTTGTTCAACCTGTTGATATTCCTGGCCTTTTTCCAGGTGTACCTGTTGCGGTATGAAAACAGGAAGAGCCTGCATGCTATACTTGCCGGATTGTTCCTGGGGCTTGCGGTTCTTACAAAGGGGCCAGTGGCGATTCTCATAGCCCTGCTGGCTTTTGGTGTTTATGTTGTAGTCAATAAAGGCCTTTGGGGTTATAAGATCGGTTACCTGCTTCTTATTGCGTTGTCGGCATTTGTTACAACTTCGTTATGGTTTGGCATAGAAGCCATTAATCACGGTTGGTGGTTTGTGAGCGAGTTTATTACCTACCAGGTACGCTTGTTTCAAACAGAAGATGCCGGCCATGGCGGACCATTCTTCTATCATTTTATCATACTATTCATAGGCTGTTTCCCAGCGTCGATGTTCTTATTCCAATTCAGTCGCAAGCGATCGACTACTTCTGAACCTGCTCGTGACTTTACCCGCTGGATGTGGATATTGTTTTGGGTCGTGCTTATCCTGTTCTCGATAGTAAAGACCAAGATCGTGCACTACTCTTCGCTATGTTACTTCCCCTTGACATACCTGGCTGCGTTACAGCTATATCGTCTCAGCAATGAACGTATTGATATCAGCAAAGGTGTGCAAGCATTGTTACTTACTATAGGAAGCATCCTCGGTATTGCAATCGCATCTCTGCCTATTGTTGGTATTAATAAGGCGAAGCTTATCCCCTTGATAGATGATCCTTTTGCAGTAGGTAACCTGCAGGCTAATGTACCCTGGAGCTATGTAGAATGCATATGGGGAATACTTTACCTGGTTGGTATCTGGGTGTCGGTGATGATGATGCGCCGGAATTTCAGGATCGGAATGGTGGTGCTTGCCGTCGTTCAGATTGTAATAATACAAGTAACGGTGCTGCATTTTACCCCAAAGATCGAGGCTATTTCTCAACGTGCCGCCATCGAATACTTTAAGAGCTTCCAGGGCAAGGATGTGTATGTAAAAGTACTCGGGTATAAGAGTTACGCACATTTATTCTATACAAAGAAACAACCGCCGATCAATGAAAATTCTTATAACGAAGAATGGTTGCTGACGGGACCAGTTGACAAACCGACCTATTTTATCTGTAAAATAATGGATGCTGATCGGTATCGGGCTATGCCTCAGCTGCAACAGATAGGCGAGAAAAATGGCTTTGTTTTCTTTCGCAGGAAGTAAATTTGAAGACCTGATCACTCATGAAAACAGGAGTTGCGTTTATATTATTTATTCTTTTGGCTGTTGCGGCAAACGCACAGTACACAGATACTACGCAGCATTACCTAAAACTATTGGCCACTGGTAGTGTCAATAGGACCGACGAGACAGAGAACTATCTACTGAATAACTCAGCGCGATTTGGTCTTCGTAAAAAGCGGGTGGGCATGAATACAGGTGCTGCCTGGGTGTATGGTGAGCAAAATAACATCCTAAGCAATAATGATTTCAATGGATGGGCTGATATGAACTGGTACCCCCATCGCAGCAAGAATTTCTACTATTGGGCATTGGCTAACTATACAGCGAGCTACTCACTCAAGATAAATAGTCAGTACCAGGCAGGTGGAGGTGTGGCCTATAGCATTATCAACCGCGATAGCCTGTATTTGAATGTGAGTGACGGACTGCTGTATGAGTATTCAGACCTGCAGCTTTCTGACACTACCGTTGAAATGTATAATACGGTCAGAAATTCCTTTCGCTTATGGTTTAGGTTTAAGTACAGGAATATGATCTCGTTTGATGGCGGCAGTTTTCTTCAGCACTCACTAAAGGATGGGAACGACTATATCATTCGCAGCAGCGCGGCCCTAGACTTTAGATTAGGATGGGGTTTTAGCCTGAGGACAAGCCTGACCTATAACAAGTTTAACCGAACCGAAAAAGAAAACCTATTACTGAACTATGGATTGATATACGAGAAGTACTTTTAGGATGGAAGTTCCCAGTCACCGTTTAGCTTGAGTACCTTTTCAATCACGTCACGTACGCAACCCTCGCCACCTGTTTTGGGAGAAATGTACTTAGATACTTCACGAATCTCAGAAACAGCATCGTTGGGGCAGCAGGGTAGTCCGCATACTTGCATGGCGGCATAATCAGGTATGTCGTCACCCATATACAGAACGTGATCGAAGGATGTTTTAGATTCCTCTGCTATTTCGAGAAGCAGTTCTTTTTTTGTCTCTATTCCAATATGAACATCAGTAACCCCGAGCTTATTGAGCCTTGCACGCACGCCTTCTGACCTTGCGCCGGAAATGATCCATACTTTATAGCCTTTTTTGATGGCCAGCTGTATAGCAAATCCGTCCTTAATGTTCATACGGCGGAGCAGATGTCCTTCTTCAGTAGCCAGCAACGACCCGTCGGTAAGAACACCGTCCACATCGAACACAAATACGCGTATAGGCTTAAAAAGCTCGAGGATGTTGTTCATTATTTTTGGTTGTCACGCCATTCGTAAACCCAGGCAGCCTGTATCATTTCCAGGTGGCCTTCGTTGCATTCTTCGCGCTTGCCCTCAAATCCAGAAAGCTCAAGCACCCATTCAATAAGTTCGGTAAAGCGGACACGGTATATTTTGCTTTCAGTAAAGTCGTCGCCAAATTTCTCATATAGCTTCAGGGCTATATCCTCGTGGTCTTTCCAGGTTATTGGCGGTTCGTAATGTGCCATTGATCTCGTTAATTGAGTAGATTAAGTAAAGATGATTTAGGTATTTGCCTAGTCGCCGTGCAGCAAGGATTGGTCAGGCACTGTTATCTCGAGAGTTCCACTCCCGCCCGGTTCCAGAATACACTGGCAACCCAATCGTGAGTTTAGTCTTGGATTTCTTGCCCGGTCAATGAAATCTTCCTCCTTATCAGTTATCTCAGGAATATGTTCTTCACCTTTTTCTACATAGATATGGCAGGTGCTGCAGGCGCAAACCATGCCACAATTGTGGTGCAGTTCAATATTGTTGTCTAATGCCACTTCCAATATACTTTGGTCGGCGGCAATGTTTTCCAGCGTTACAGGCTCTAAACCCTTTTGCTCGAAATTGAATTTGATAGTGTACATGAATGCTTAAACTCGAGTTGAGAGCGCAAAAATAGCACTAAAGAGCCAATGCGGCAATTCATGGGGAATATGCCTTCATTAATAGGCAGATATAGTTATTCTATCGGTCCTTATTTGTACATGTTCTCTATAGAACTCGTAACCGCCTGGTAAATGGTTTGCCAGTCGGAATGAGCCTGCAGCATGTCCATATGTTTGCGGATAGTAATATCATCGTGACGCCGGGCCGGACCCGTCTGTACATCGTAAGGAGATGCCGACTGTACGCGTTCAAACGTTTGTTGCAGTATAGGCACAAGCATAGAAAAAGGTATGCCTTGTGCCTTGCAGACGGATTCTGCGACGGTCATGAGGTGATTAGTGAAATTGTTGCTCAACACAGCGGACAGATGGAGCCAGCGGCGTTGTTCAGCGGTTGCTTCGTTGAGAATGTTGGTGAAGGTTTGGCAGATTCCTGATATGATTTCCTTAGCCTTATCGGAAGATGCCTCAAATACTGTTGGTATATTCCGGTGTTCTGGGAGCTTGTGCTTAAGTATAGAATAGATGGGCCAAATAACGCCTTGGTGGATAGCAGCATTCCCTAAAGCTGAGATATCGACAGAGCCCGCTGTGTGCAGCAGTACTGTCTCTCTGAACGAGAGGCTAGACGCTATATCGGCGATCGCGTGGTCTGAAATAGCAATAATACAGACATCGGCACTATCATTTATGTCATTTAGGCTATCGTAGACTGTTGCCTGGATCTCGTTGGCTAGTTCAGTTGCGGTCTGTTTATTCCGGCTGTAAACGCCCAGGCATTTATGCCCGGCGGCCGAAAGCTTATTTGCGAAAAACCAGGCGGTGTTTCCGCTGCCTATGAGATTGTAGTTCATGAGAGCCTTTCGCGATTAGCAGTGTAGTATTCAAGCATTAAGTTATAAATTCTTTGCTTGAATTCAGCAGTATCATTTAGGGTAAGGCCTGCCGTGGGTATGGGTTCGAGGAAATGAATATGTATTGGACGCGGCCATGCCCAGAGCGATTTATTATGTGGTAATACTTTGCCGGTATTGAATATCAGTCCGGGTACCACGGGACGCTGAGCTTTGATCGCACTGATAAATGCTCCGTCAAAGAATGGTTGCAACGGCTCGTCCGTCTTGTTGCGGGTGCCTTCGGGATACAAGCAGAGATGAACGCCCTTGTCTAGCATTTCGTTCATTTTGCTGAAGCTCTCGGCGCGACTATTTCTATTCTTTCTGTCGACAAGTATTGAGCCCGCTTTGTAAATAACACCGAATATGGGTATGCGCGCCATTTCGGATTTTGCCAGTGTTTTATTTGGGCCAGGTATCCAGGGCGACGATACTGGTATGTCGGCAAGGGAGTTGTGGTTAATGACCACAACATAATGTTCACCTTTCTTGAAGTATTGTTTTCCTTTCCGTCGTACGGGACAAAATACGAGTGGCATGAATACTGCCATCCAGGCTTTGAAAATTGGATGCATTACCCTGGCTCGCTGAGGCTCGGGCAGCAGCGTCGTAAGCCAGATAGGAATAACAACTATCAACATTGTGCAAACGAACAGCAGCAATGCGTATACGAAGTAGATGTGCCCTAAAATATTCTTTACCTGTTTCATCAGTTATTATCCAGCGACCAGTCGATCGGTTTCAGGCCTTTGCTCTGTAGCCATTGGTTAGTCTTGCTAAAATGGCCACTGCCAAAAAAGCCATTGTATGCTGATAATGGAGACGGGTGTGGAGCGGTAAGTATCAGGTGTTTGTTTCGGTCTATGAGTTCCTGTTTGCTTTTGGCAAACGAGCCCCAGAGGATAAATACAACATGATCTTTTTTATCAGAGATGGTTCTGATCACGTCGTTTGTGAATTCGTGCCAGCCTATTTTGCTGTGCGACATCGGTGAGTTGGCCTCGACAGTGAGCGCTGCATTAAGTAATAGTACACCTTGCCGGGCCCATTTTTCAAGATTGCCGTGTGCTGGTATATCGATGCCGAGATCGCTGGACATTTCTTTAAAGATATTAACCAGCGATGGTGGCGGTGCCACGTTTTTGGGTACAGAGAAGCTGAGTCCGTGTGCCTGCCCCGGATTGTGATAGGGGTCTTGTCCTAAGATCACAACTCTCACATCTTCAAACGGCGTGGTATTGAAAGCGTTGAAAATATTACTTCCAGCCGGGTAAATGACTTTGCCAGACTGCTTTGCGTCTTTCAGAAAACTAACGATCTTTTCGAAGTAAGGCTGCGAAAATTCTTTTTGCAGCGCATCTTTCCAGCTCGCTTCTATTTTTACATCCATTGCCAGATGTGGTTAATTCTTTTTTGGTTTGGACGCAGCAGGTTTGGCTTTGCCCGGTTTTGTAGTTGGCGCTGCCTGGGGTTTTTCGTCCTGGCGCAGGATCGTAAAACTGCCACATGCACTTTTAGTCTTTAAATTTTGTGTGAGCGCAACCATAAAAGTGTCAGTAGTTTCAGGTACTATGCTGTAAATAAGCAGGTTGCTTTCTGAGGGGTTATCAAACTTGCGTTCATCGATCCTGAATTTTGCTTTGTCGTAAAGCTCAAAATGCATGTTGCTGGCTTCTTTCGAGCCAATAAAAACCAGCTGGTGCAATTTGCCCTGTGTCAGTACTACCGGAACACCCACGGCTTCTTTCGACTTCATGGTGATCATCATGTCGCGTATAGATACAAAGCCTTGCGGTTTCAAATCGCGTTTTACTTGCTCGGCCTGTACACGCAAAGATGCGTCCATACAGCCCAGCATGTTTTGCTGTGCCTGTGCCAAAGTGGCGAGCGACAGGCCAGCGGCAACGAATACAATTTTCTTCATCATGGAACAGTTAAGAAGCGAAGATAGGGATTTGAACAGGTTTTTGCAGGCGTTTTGGCTGCTTGCAGAAAGCTATAGTATTTCAGCTACGTGCTTTTTTATGTTTTCCGACATCTTTTGCATGGGCAGATCATTGGTGTCGCTGCCAAATGGATCTTCGATCTCTTCGGCAATCACTTCGAGACTCGCTAATACATAGAATACAAGTGCAACGACTGGTATCATCAGGTATCCAAGTGACAGCACGTATCCAAAAGGCAGCGTCATGACATACACAAAAATGAACTTCTTGATGAAGGCGCTGTAGGAGTAGGGTATGGGGGTATTCTTAATGCGTTCGCAAGCGCCACAAATGTCTGTAAAGCTGGTAAGTTCAGGATTAATAAATAACAGTTGTTCACCAGTTAGTATACCCTGTTTTTGTAGTCCAACAGCCTTGTTTTGCAGCATTTTTGCTACCTGGTTAGGAGCGTGTTTGCCATCCTCCATGTGTTTTAGTTCAGGATGCTCCTTCTCATCAAGCGCATAGCGCGTGAATTCAGATTGCAAATGTTCGCGCAGTACCGAGGCGTACATAGGTATCACGCGCTTGAAGTAAGCACGTGTTTCGATGTCTGTTTCTGGAAGAAGCGCATGCAATTTAATCGCGAGATTGCGGCTATTATTTACCAGTGAACCCCAGAGCTTGCGTCCTTCCCACCAGCGATCATAAGCTGTATTTGTACGAAACACCAACAAGAGCGACAACGCAAACCCGAGCAGGTTATGCATCTGATGCAAATTCTTTAGATAGCTCTTTTCCGAAAGATTCAGAAAGTTCAGTTCGAGGTAGGCTACTCCAGCAGCATAGAGTGTTATAATACATATGAGCTTGCCCAGTTTCCTGGCTGTGTCATGCTTGTGAAACTGGAACAGTATGTCGAACCAGTGTTTGGGATCGTAAATGCGCAAGGTTCTGCTATTTTATTAGCGAATTTTTACGTCGAGAAGCTTCTCGTTTTCCAGGTAGCCTTCCAGCTTGTCGTATACGTTTAGAGAGCCAACGCCTGCGGGAGTTCCTGTAAATATGACATCGCCAATGTTTAGCGTAAAAAAACCTGAAACATACTCGATGATCTTGTTGATGTTGAAGATCATGTCTTTGGTATGGCCGTTTTGTACGGTTTCGTCATTCAGCTTCAGCTCGAAGTGGAGATTGTCAAGGTTCATTTCAGGTGTTATTGGTCGCCATTCTCCAAGGGCTGCCGAGCCATCGAAAGATTTAGCTATCTCCCAGGGAAGACCTTTGCTTTTTTGTTTTTGCTGCAAGTCGCGCGCGGTAAAGTCAAGACCCACCGTTATTTCGCTATAATACTTGCGAGCAAATTTCTCCTGGATGTATTTGCCATTCTTGCTGATCTTAACAACCAGTTCGCATTCGTACTGGAGATCATCCGTAAATTCAGGATAGTATAAAGGTTTATCGGGAAGCAGAAGCGCATTTTTAGGTTTCATGAAGATGACCGGTTCGGTCGGTACATCATTATTTAGTTCCTTTGCATGCTCAGCATAGTTTCTACCAATACATATTATTTTCATAGCACAATTGCCAACGTTTATATGAGCCGTGTAAAAATAAAGTTTCCTGACGAAAAACCATTGTTTACTACACCTATACCTGTACGCATCGGTGACATAAACTACGGCAACCACCTCGGAAACGATGCTGTGCTGTCTATAATGCATGAAGCGCGTGTGCAAATGCTGCACAGCTGGGGGTATACTGAGCTCGATGCCGGCGGCAATAGCCTGATAATGGCTGATGTAATGATCGCTTATAAAGGTGAGGCTTTTTATGGTGACACGTTGAATGTCAGCATTTATACCGATGAACTGATGCCCATGTCATTTAATCTGCTGTATCATATCTCTACAACAACCGGCAAACAGGTAGCACATGCCAAAACCGGTATGGCATGTTTTGATTATAACATCCGTAAAATCGCGGTTTTGAAAGACGGACTAAAAAATAGGTTGACAGGTGTTGGTATTTAAAGAGTTTTTTCTCTAACTTTGCAATCCCAAAATGGCGAGGTAGCTCAGATGGTTAGAGCGCAGGATTCATAACCCTGAGGTCACGGGTTCAACTCCCGTCTTCGCTACACAGTCCCAAAAGCCTTTCAGGTCAAAAGCCTTGAAAGGCTTTTTTACTTTACAATAGTATCCCATCACAACCGTTAGTCAGTAATGCTATATAGTGATATTGTCTAATCCGATAAAGAACAATGCTAGATATCCAATAGTGCAAAAAAGTCTTGCTCGTTGATCTCCTTTACTTCGCCGGGTTGTAATTGTGCTAGTTCAAGTTGCTCGATAGATATGCGTATGAGCCTTTTGCAACGGTGTTTTACGGCATGTACCATTTTACGTATCTGGTGGTATTTACCTTCGGTGAGCGTGATACGAAGCCAGGTGTACGGGACATAATCCTGAGGTTCGTAAGGGTTGGCAAATAGTCCTTCCGGTGTGGGGACAATATCCACTTCGCAAGGTGTTGTGGTATAATTAACGCCCCCTTTAATGGTTATGGAGATGCCATTCCGCAAAGCTGTTAAGCTATCCTGGCTTACCGCGTACCGTACTTTTACGAGGTAGGTGCGCTTATGCGGTTTTTCGCTCTGAAATAGCAACCGGGTTACTTTCTTATTTGTAGTTAGCAACAATAAGCCTTCTGACTCTTTATCGAGCCTGCCGATGGCGTGTGTGCCTGCCGGAAACGGGTAGTTGAGGTCGTGCAGCCCTACCATGTCCGTGCCAATGAATTGGGACAGCATATTGCCCGGCTTATTGATAATAAAGTACCGGTGCATAGGGTCTGCAATAGTTTCCCCGTAGTTGGTTTGTTCGGAGACATGAATTTCAGTCACGAAAAATCAGTAGAATCAGCAAAAGTAGTGGAATTGATGGGTTGCATGAGCAACCAACTGCGCATAAATTTTTTTATATATTTATAAATATCCAATGTCGTTAATAACGAAAGGCCGGACAATCATTACTATCTATAATGAACCTGTAGCCATAGCCTTTTAGCTTTTGCAGAAAATTCAAAAGAGTATGGTCTACGCCGTTTGGCAATTCAAATATGATGTTGTTGGGTTTAACTCTTTCTAATGGGAAAGATTGCAGAATGTGTATGTCAAAGCCTTCAACATCGGTAATAATGAAGTCGTAGTCTTTTGTGATAATGCTGTTGAAACTGAGACATTTTACGTTCTCATGGGTTAGATAGTTGTTTGGATCAACTGTTAACCCTTCTTTCCGAATGTTGTCCTGAATGTAAGGAGTGTCGAAATTGTTTATAAGCCGTTCTTTGTCGAAGCTGGCAAGACCTGAAGCCCAACGGGAGTTACTGAAATTGTATTTATACAGCGGTTTTTCGCCCTCTTTATCGTCAATGGCGATGTTCAATAAGTCAATGTTAGGGTTATCTGCATAGGTCGCTTTCAGTTTTTCGAATGCTACAGACTGCGGTTCGATTACAATTCCTTTCCAGTTATATCTTTTAATGAAATAATAGTAGTTATCCCATGTAATACCGTCGTTGGCTCCTACCTGCACGAAACTAATGTTTTTATTTCTCCGGCAATACTCGGCTATCATGTGTTGAATTGTGCCCGGTTGAAATTGTCTCAGTCCCGTTAGCTTATGGATAACCTTTCTTGTTATGTTCATAGAAGATAAAGGTATTGAAAACTGTAAGAAACTGCATAGCTGCTTACTACCTGAAATTCCTACCTCCATGAAATATATCCAACTGCTCTGTACGTTGCTTTTTTAGTCTTTGATCTTTGGTGTCATATTCGGTGCCGTCTTCATCTGCTCTTGACAGGGTTGATAATGCAGACTCGTCTTCTGCTTTAGAAACAGTAAGAAAATTAGAGACGTCATGACAACGACTGACGATAACATGGGTTACCTGGCCTTCGCGTTGCAGTTTGCCTTCAGCCATTAGCAGTTTGGCTCTAACGATCTCTTTGCGGTATTTATCGAATATATGTTTAAATACAACGAGATTAACAACCCCGGTCTCATCTTCAAGCGTGATGAATACAATGCCGCTGGCTGTGCCCGGCCTTTGCCGCACAAGTACCAGGCCTGAAACTTTTATAGGGTCACCATCTTTGTAAGTGTTAAGGTCTTTGCTGGAACGTACATTCAGCATAATAAGTTTATCTCTTGCAAAGCTTACAGGGTGTGCTCTTAACGTTAAGGAAGTAGCGCTGTAATCTTGAAGCACATGTTCAGGCAAGCTCATTTTGGGCAGGGCGATATCTTTCTCTGCAGCATTTTCGATAGGTTGCCCTTCAAACATACCGGTCGGCCGATCATTCAAGGCAGATACATCCCATAGTGCCTGACGCCGCTCTATTCCGAGCGATCTGAAAGCATCGGCATCTGCCAGTTTTTCTAAAGCAGCTTGCGATACGCCTGCATCACGAAGGGATTGAATCGTTGTAAAAGGTTTTTCACGAGCAGCGATAAGTACCTGCATATCTTCTTTGTTTAAACCGGTCACCTGACGGAAACCAAGACGAATAGGATAGTGTTTGCCAGTGTTTTCATCAAGTGTATTATCCCAATATGATTCATTAACATCGACCGGTAATACTGTGACGCCATGCTTTTGAGCATCGTAAATGATCTGTGCAGGCTGGTAGAAACCCATAGGCATGCTATTAAGCAAGGCTGTGGCAAATACATCAGGGTAATAACACTTGATCCAGGACGAGGCATATACAAGTAGAGCAAAGCTCGCAGCGTGGCTTTCAGGAAATCCATAACTACCAAAGCCTTCCAGCTGCTTAAAGACGCGTCTTGCAAATTCTTCTTCGTAGCCGTTGGCTAACATGCCGCTTATTAACTTCTGTTCGAAGTAACTTACCTTGCCCTTAGCTTTAAATGTTGCCATGCTGCGACGCAGCTCATCGGCTTCTGTTGGAGTAAAACCAGCAGCAACTATGGCTATTTCCATAGCTTGCTCCTGGAATAATGGAACGCCTTTTGTTCGAGATAAAATTCCTTCTAGTCGTGGAGGGTAATCAATATCCTCTTCACCATTACGCCGCCTTAAATATGGATGCACCATATCCCCTTGTATGGGGCCGGGTCTTACTATGGCTACTTCAATTACGAGATCATAAAACTCTTTAGGTTTTAATCGTGGCAGCATAGACATCTGTGCCCGGCTTTCTATCTGGAATACACCGATAGTATCAGCTTGGCTGATCATTTCATAGACTTTAGGATCGTCTTCTCCTTTGTTTATGCCGGCTAATGTCAGGTCTTTATTGTAGTGTTGTTTTACAAGATCGAATGCTTTACTCAAACACGTAAGCATGCCTAATGCCAATACGTCTACTTTCAGAAAGCCTAAGGCTTCGATGTCATCTTTGTTCCATTCAATGCAGGTACGATTCTCCATACGTGCATTGAGGATAGGGCAGAGATCAGATAGTTTACCTTGTGTAATAACAAATCCACCGGTGTGTTGTCCCAACTGTCGCGGGAAGCCGACATATTGATAGGTTAGGTCTAATACTTTAAATAAATGCGGATCATTGGCATCAAAGCCTTCGGCAGTGATGCGTTTGCCGTCAAACCATTCATCTGTAAATTCCCATAACGAACTGGACAAGCGGTTAATAGCGTCTACAGACATGCCCATTGCTTTGGCTACATCACGTATGGCTCCTTTTGAATGTACGGTAGTTACAGTAGCGACTATACCTGCCCGGTCACGGCCATACTTGCCATAAATATATTGCATTACTTCCTCTCTGCGTTCGTGCTCAAAGTCTACATCTATATCCGGTGGTTCATCCCTTGCATCTGACATGAAGCGAGCGAATAATACATTGAATTTGGAAGGGTCGACAGAGGTAATGCCCAGGCAATAACAAACCACTGAGTTAGCAGCTGAGCCACGTCCCTGGCAAAGGATTTTTTCTTCTCTTGCAAAGCTTACAAAATCATGAACTGTCAAAAAATAAGAAGCGTAGTTCTTACGTTCTATGAAATCCAGCTCCATTTCGAGGGTTTTCCTGATCTTTTCAGGAATGTTATTTTCAAACCTTTCATTAGCTCCTTCCCATGTCAAGTGTACTAGTTCTTCTTGTGGTGTACGACCTTCTGTTGTGAGTTCTTCCGGGTATACATACTTTAGTTCGCTAAGGGAGAATTGACAGGCGTTTGCAATTTCCTGCGTCCGTTCTATTGCATCAGGGTATTCCCTGAAAACACGATGCATTTCCTTGATAGGTTTTAGATATCGTTCGGCATTTTGATGTAAACGAAATCCTGCATTATAGATCGTACACTTCTCACGGATGCAGGTCAATACGTCCTGCAATTCTCTACGCTCCAGGTTATGGTAATACACATCGTTAGTAGCAACCATTGGGATGTCTAATTCCTCTGCTAGTTGAGCGATGCGGTAGAGTCTTTTGTTGTCATTTGCCTGGTAAGTACGAACAGTTCCGAGGTATAGAGCATTCCCGAAATGTCTTCGGTATTCTTTAAGAGTTGCTTTGAATAGAGGTTCAAACTCAAATTGCTCATTGAGAGATGCCGGCGGAATCACAATGAGTTTCATGTCCTTTGCATGGGCATAAACATCTGCCTTGTACAGGTGGCAATCACCTTTTTCGGTACGTAGATTGCCTATAGACAGTAACCCGGAAAGTCGCGAATAAGCATCTTTGTTAGTAGGATAGACTAGCATACTGTATCCATCCAGCAAATTCAATCGACATGCAGGAATGATCTGGATGTCTTTACCCTTTGCTGCAGCATGAGCACGTACAATACCTGCCAGTGTATTATGATCGGTGATAGCAATTTTTTTATAGCCCAGAGCTATTGCCTGCTCTATCATTTCTTCGGGGTGCGAAGCGCCTCTTAGAAAGCTAAAATTGGTTGTTACCTGTAACTCTGTGTATTCCATCCTTCACATTTTCTATGCAAAAAATCCATGAAGAAACCATTTGGGTTCGTTGCCAGTGTAAGGTCCAAGTCTAAATAGCCAATAGCGGGCGCCATCGTTATCTTCTACGCAGTAGTAATCACGATAATGTCCATTGCGCAGCCACCATTCCTGTTCTATCCGTTCAGGACCATCGGCTTTACTTATGTTGTGCAGTTTGCCTTTGTACTTGAATAACATTGGTGGATAGTCAGGCATCTGTACGGTGACATCAATAAGTTCAGGCTTGGGCAGAAGGTTGACGGGGCGGGGCATATCAATACGCCATTCGGTTGTTGGTTTTTCCTGCAAGGATGTGGCTAGCTTTGCAGCCCGTTCGGGCCAGTAGCTTTCGTTAGGTAGATACCGGCGAATGGTATCCATGCCTGTTTTTCCGGCTATCCTGTCCAGCAATTCTGCTACAGCCCGGTTGTCGCTGGCTGTGGTGCTATTCCATAGCGCATCCTGTGCGCTGGTGAGGTCTTCAACAATAGGCGCTTCCAGTATAAATAGTTCAATGCCCAAATCGGGTTCTATCTGTACTATCTTATTCTCAAATAGTTTGGATAGGTGTTTTACATTTCTTGAAGGACGATTAGTGCCAATATCGATCTGCTGAATGTTGCCATCAATACGGTAGCCCTTGAATACACAACGCCTTAGTCCCTTGTCTTCTTTCTCCAAACGCTCACATAACTTTTCCACCAATTGCTGCAATGCTATCTCAATTCCTGTTGCTGTACGAATAGGCTCGAGGCAAGGCAGACGTTCCTGGTAAGGCTCTATAGGTCTGACCGGCAGAATAGATTCCATTTCCTGTCCTAATGCCTGATCTAGCTTCTGTAATAAGATTTGCCCAAAGCGGCGACGCAAGGCTGTGCGTGGCATCCTGATAAAGCTGCCTATTGTGTGCAGCCCTAGTTTATTTAGCCGTTCAAGAATAACGGGTTCTAAGCGCAAAGCTGCAGGTGGTAATGGTAACAAAGCATCCAGCTGTCGGTCGGATTTGATGATAGGTGTTATCTGCCCAAACCGTGAAATAGCCCAGGCAGTGCCTGCAGTATCAGCCATTGCAGCTCGCACATGGTAACCAAAGCCGCTGAGCCGGTTGATCATGTCTTTTAAGTAAGCCTGTTCGCCACCCCATAAATGTGAGCAACCACTTGCATCAAGTATCAGTCCATCGGGCAGGTCAAGTGCAACGATAGGAGTGTAACGTATGCACCATTCTGTCAGTGCATTCAGCAGTTTATCATCCTGTCCAGGTATATCATCCAGCACTTGCAAAGAGGGTAGGATAGCTTTACAGTCGGCAACTACCATGTTGGGGTAAATGCCTTTGGCCTGTGCTTCTGCGCTTGCCGACCTGACTACCATTCTCCCGCGTTCGGGAGCGGCAAGTACAAAGGGCACTCCCTTTAACTCCGGCCGTCGGCGGATCATCCAGTCCGTCACTAAATGACGAAACCATATGGCAACATATCGCTTTGCCATATTAACCGGTTTTAAGTCTTTGGTTTTTAATGATGGAGAATCTCTGCGGAGCGATAGAGTGAAATTGGCCACCTCTCCATTCAAACTGCCAGGAGCCGGGCTTGCCGTTCCTGACTTTAACCAGTTGTACCTCCCAACGTGGAAACCCCACGCCAGGCATATCTCCTGTTATGCTTGATACAGGTTTGATCATCCAGCGCGTAGTGCAGGCTACTGTATTTTCGCTTCGTGGTTGGTAGCGATGAATAAAGCCAGTGACATTACTGCTTTCTACGGCTAGTTGCAGCCGTCTTGATTCTGTAAATCCAAGCTCGCTTAATTCGCCTATCACAACAGAGATATCCTCGCATTTCAATCCCTCTTCTATAGCCCACAATACTTGTTTGGGCCTTTCCAGGTCGATGAAGATGATCCGTTCAGGATCTATTCCAAAGAGCTTTAGAGCTGGTGGGTAGATCGTACGGCGTGTACTGATCCACAAGCACGGCCCTTTCTGCAACATCAATTGGTCGAGCAATCCGCATATAAAGCCATTTGTAGCAGCTGCATATTCAATGTTAGGGCTGATAAACTCGTGTACTGTGCCGGTAGGAAATGTTTTATTTGGGAAGGCACTCAATAATTCACCCAGGCCAATATTCAAAGGTTTGTCGACCACCGGCTTTTTAGATTGCTGTAAAGAGAGTACCTCTTTTTGCAGCTGCTGCACTATATCCCGTTTTGCCGCCAGTAGACCCATTAGAGCTTATATCTGGCCTTAAAACTAGAAATATTTGCACATTTGTACAAATATTTTTGTTCAAATGTGCAAATATTAGATAGTTAATCGACTGGCTTAAACTGATGTTTATGCACCTAGCGTCTTTTCTTTAGACTTGCTGATCTTATCCTTTACGATGTTAAAGAAGCGGTTACGTTCCTTTTCACTCACCTGGCTTATCAATAACGATTTTCGTATGGTATTCTCGATAGACGCCTTCGAGTATTCACAGAAGTTTTTGTCGCGCGTGGTTATGTAGTTTAGTGTACCATGGTTCACAAAAGTTGTAAGTATCCCGTCAGTTTCTACAAGGATACAGTTATGACCAAGGAAGACCTCGTTGAAGTATAGCTGGTAATTGTTGCGCCCGGCAGGCTTTTCTCCTATGAGGTATTTTTCTCCGGCTTCAGCTTGTTCTTTTATATGATCTATTACTTTTTCAAACTGAGAGTACAGCAACTCTATATTTTCCTTCTTCGTGAAAACGCCCGTATAGGTATAATACTCCAACTGGTGAAGTGTAGCATTAACACTCTCTTCTGTCCAGATCTCTACAGATGGAATGCTATTGTATGTTTTGATGATCTCTTTACCCCATTTCAATAATACATCTCCTAGTTCATTGTCTTCATACTGCACTTTTGCGTACCTGGGATCAGACAGTACTGTCTTCATCCAGAAGAAGTATTTAAACGAAGCAAGCTCGTTGAACTGGAAATGATAGAATATAGGCATGTCTTTGGCCTCGTAGTACATCTTCTTTTGTCCGGTAGCTGCTATCATTTTAAAGCTCTCCAGCATACTCCGGAGGTATAATTCAAAGTCGAAATTGCCCGGAGTAATATTGTTTCCAGTAAAAACGATGCTATTTGAGTTAATGTTCAGGATCTGGTCTACCGACAGGTGGTAATGGCTGGAAAGCTTTTGCATCTCATCGATCGTGATGGGCTTTTCTCCTCTTATGCGCCTGTAAGCACTATCGTTGCTGATATCCAGTATTGTCGCTATTTCTTCTGCAAGAGACATATGTGCCGGCAGGTTAGACTTGATATGCTGAAAGAAAAGTTGCTGAACAGTTGTGCTGTCAGTACCCGTTTTTTTTATGAGATCTTGATTTTCCACACGCAAAAGATTTTCAGTTTTTACTAAATCAGAGAATGGCTTAGTAAAAACCACTAGTGAATATAGTGAAATGATTATATGTATACTGCTTTTTAGCAGAAATTGTTCAATGCCCAAAGTACGGCCCATTGGTCAATTATGATAAGACCTTTTCTCTGGAGATTTTTGTGAAAGTCTTTCCTGGAACACATAAATTTCTGTTTTATGCAAAATAAAAGATCCCTTGTCGTTTTTATTATGACTGCGATCATCTTTGCGCTTGCCCCGAACAATGCGCTTTCATTCGATCGTTACAGTAGCACCATTGGTGAAACGCCAAGATTTTCATTGCATTTGACCTCTCCGCTAGGCGCTATGACCAAAGGAGGCTTAAAACTGGAAGGGATTACGGCATCTGGTGTAGCAGTACTGGGTTTCTACACTCGTTACTGGGGGATATTTCCCGGGAATCAATTTGGGGTAGAGGGCGCAGGTATTTTATCAATGAAAAAGGCAACAATTCAAATTTTTTTCTATACTGTAAGGTACTTGCCGGCAATACCGACGTAAATGAAACATACGCGCCATTTTGGGAGCCGCAAGCAGCGACAAAAGAGATAGCGATTGGCGGGACTTACCTCGGAGCAGGAGCAGGTGGCGGCTATCGTATGAATTATGGAGTGTTCTTCCTAGAGTTTTCGTTTGGTCTTAAAGGTGTAGATGGCGACGGTTCTTCTTCTATGGACGCTTCTATGGACAGGTTATTTGATCGTGAGATATTTTACCTGAGTGGCCCGGGCGCTGTTGTTGATCTTCACTTAAATCTGGGCATTCAGCTCGGGAGATAGCGTCACTGATTTTTTTGTGCCCATATTTGAAAGTAAACAGCCCCCAAGATTGGGGCTGTTGCCATAGTATATTTATGAAAACTAACCTTTAGGTATCTGTCCGCCACCGGCAAATTTATGTGCCCAATAGCTTTCTTTCAGGCTGCTAATGGTGACGCCCTGAGTAGTAGAAGCATGAACAAACTTGTCGTTAGCCAGGTATACTCCTACGTGTGAGATACGTCGTCCTGTTGCGCGAACATGCCCTTTGCGGCGGGTATATGTCGTGGTGTAAAAGAATACCAGGTCTCCTTCTTTCAGCTCGCAAGCTTCGTAGGCCATCGTGCAGGAGTTGAACTGCTCAAATGCCGTACGTAATAGATTCATACCAAATACGTTTTCATAGAGCTTCTGTACGAACGCAGAGCAATCGATGCCGCTTTTGTCATTGCCTCCTAAGCGGTAACGAACACCATACCATTCATCAATAAAGCTATATAAAGGAAAATTGGTAATAGCCTGCGGAACTACACTTAGCAGATCTGAGTATTTTACCTGCAAAACATTCGTAACAGAGGGGTCATATTTTTTAGGAGTAAAGTTGTTGCCTTTGTTTCCGTAAGTGTTTGACCACCTGTCGTATTTATAATTGTTTTTGGCTACGGTAGTATTTACGGTACTATTATAGTTACCGCCGAGCGAAATGCTATCTATGAATTGTGGCTTGCGGTGCCAGCTATAGCCAGCTTGCTTGCTACCTGTGCAGCTGGCAAGCATTAAAAAGGCCGTAAGAGATGCACATGTGCATACAGTCGTCAAATATCTCATCAGTTATGCCCTTGGGAGTGCCGCAAAAATATGTTTATAGCCTAAAGATTGCAAACGCAATGTCGATTTAACAGTTTTTTCACACCCAACGCTATTGTTTATTGACTAGCAACTCGTCGATTGTGACAAACGAATATCCTCGGTGTTTTAAGCCCCGAATAATACCTGGAAGTGCTTCCCTGGCTGAGGTCCTGTTTTCATACATAGCATGAAGTAATATGATAGCGCCGGGTTTGATGCGGGTCATCACGTATTCTTCGATCAGGCGCGGGTTGTTTGCAATATCCGGCTTCGAATCAGGTTCGATATTCCAGGTTACAGTAGTGCGACCAGTCTTGCTTAAATAGTAAGGCAGGTAAAACAGTTTTTTGCAATAAGGCGGACGGAAGTAGATGGGCCTGGTATATCCCAGGGCGTGAATAATACTGTCCGTTGACCGGACTTCCTCCTCAAGAAAAGAGCTGCTTTTAAGCAACATCCTCTGATGAGAATACGAATGATTACCAATGCTGTGGCCCGCCATGGTAATCTGTTTTACAAGCTCCGGATGTTGCGTCATTTCACTACCAGTAAGAAAGAAGGTGGCCTTGATATTGTATTGAGACAGTATGCCTAGAACTTCTGCTGTGTATTTCGTCGGACCATCATCAAAGGTGAGCGCCACAATTTTTTTGTCGGTTTGCACAGAGCTAATAATATTTCCAAAGAACTGGAAAGTGCGAGACCTGCTTACGAAGTAAAGTGATATGACAATGCCTGCAAGTACAAGTATGAAATATTTGATCAGCCTGCTTAGCATATTTCGAGTTCTATTTGGTCTCAATATCTATGATTTGTTGCCCTGCGGCACCCAGGTAGTATTTGACCGCTGGTATATAAGTCTCCGTTCCCTGATCGCAATTAGTGAAAATGACCAGGCCTTTTTTTGATTGGGGCAATATAAAGACAACGGTGTGTACGCCTTTGTCATCGCCGCCATGGGTAATGGCATCTTCATCGCCATTCACTCCTTCATCGATCATCCAACCCAGGCCAAAGTGTTGACGTGGCTTTTTAATAGTCTGGGTGGACTGCATTTCCGCGAACAGATCTTTATTAATGCCTGCGCCATTCATTACATAAATTAAGAACTTACTGTAATCTTCTACTGTTGTTAATAGGTCGTCGGCTGCATTGGCGGATTTGTTCTTGTATGTTTCGTATTTGCTGCCGTCGGCTTTATACCATTCTGCAAATCGCGACTCATCTACCGTTTCATCCCAGTAAAGATGCGTGTCATGCATGCCCAATGGCTTAAAGATCAGCTCAGCGGCCAGCTGATCAAGCGACTTTTTGAACTTTTTTTCCAATGCTTTTCTCAAGTATTCAAAGCCTTCACCCGAATATTGATACTTGGTGCCCGGCTCAAATTCAAACGCCAATTTGCCGTCAGCATTTTTGTAGCGCCAGTTAGGAAAACCTGTTTTGTGCGTGAGAATGTGGCGCGTGGTTAGTTTTTTGCTTCGTTGGTCACTGGCTATATCAGGATCCGTCCAGTATTTATAGATAGGTTCGTCGAGCCTCCATTTTCCGGCGTCTATCAACTTTAGCACAACCATCGTAGTGATTGGCTTAGTGAGCGATGCTACATTGAAGATGGTATTGGATGGATAATCCTGCCCATGCGACCTTTGGCCATAGAAGGTGATTTCTTTGATCTTCCCGTCTTCAATGTGTCCTATGCCTACAGCAGGTATATTCTTCTTTCTTAGCCAATTCTCAGTTATGGCCTTATCCCGAAACAATAGAGATTCATCAGCTTTGCCTGATTCTGACATTTCCTGTGCACAAAGCGGCACGTAAGAAATGAAGAACACGACAAGAGTAATCAACCCTGAGCGGGTTGGGGAAATGGCTAACATGCTTTAAAGCTAAAGCATGTTAGGTGCAGAACAAAGGAGGGTGCACATTAACATGTGCACCGTTCCTATGTCGCCA